>JBBQFE010000001.1:0-31001 GCA_038321605.1 Mycobacteriales bacterium
TTGCCGTCACACCAGGTGGCGACGAGTTCGGGACGGGTACGCGCCACCCGGCTACCGGACATGTAGGAGCCGGCCGCCAGGGACAGGCCGAGTTCACCCCCGTGCAGGCCGGTGAGCGCCAGGGCCTCGGCCAGCGCGTGCGGCAGTCCGATCACCCGGGCCACCGCTGCGTCCTGTTCCGCGGCCGTTGTCGGCACCGGTTTGGCGCCGAGGTCGCAGAGCAGCACCGCCAGTGACAGCCAGGCCTCGAGGTCGGTGTCGTCCTCGAGCGTGAGCGCCCACGGTGAGTCCCGGAACAGCATCGCGTCCGCCGCCTGGAAGCCTGACTGTTCGGTACCGGCGAGCGGATGGCCACCGACGAACCTGACGTGTGGCAGGGCGGCGCGGACCTGGGCCAGCACCGGGGCCTTGAGGGTGCCCACATCGGTGACGATCGCGTCGCTGTCCACCGCGCCGGCGATCGAGAGCAACGCATCGTCCAGTTCGGGCAGCGGCATGGCCAGCACCACGAGGTCCGCACCACGGACCGCTTCGGCTGCGGTCGGTGCCACGGAGAAGCCGGCGCTGCGGGCGGCGGCCGCCTCCTGCGGTGCCGGATCGAAGCCGACGACCGCGTAGTTGCTGCGTGAAAGCGCATGCAGCACCGAGCCGCCGATCAGGCCGAGGCCCAGCACGGCAACGCGGGAGAAGGTATGAGGCACCCCTCGACCGTAGTGGTGAAGGCGGCCGGTTTTCGGCTTTGGTCGCGGAGCGTGACCGAAACGAGGCCGGGCTGTCACGAGATAGGAACGAACGGGCTCGGGGACGTGATCTTGACTACCCTGCCCGATCTGTCTGGCTTGCTTTCGGAATTGCTGCTGATCCGACTTTGCGGTGGGCTCGGACCGTGCCAGGATCGTCCTCACACCACTGTCCGCCCACGATCCAACCGTCCCCCGATCCCACTGGCACTCGATCCCACTGGCACTCGATCCAACATCGCATCAAGCAACGCGTTGCACCCATCGGGCGCGGGAGGCACGGTCATGGCACAGAGTGGTTTCGCAGTCGCGGCGTTCTCCGACGGCGGCGTGTGGCGTTGCGAGGCGCTGCCCCCGGCCATGCTGGACGACCTGGGTGTGCTGCTGTCCGCGCTGCGCGGCCAGCCGCCTGAGGGCGGGCCGTTTGTGGTCGCCAGTGTCGACGAGGAGTTCTTTCTGATCGCCCGCTCCCACGGCGGCCGGATCGACCTGTTGCTGTCGGACCTGACCGCTGCTGTGGAGTTCTCGCTGGCCGCGCAGGTACTCGACCGGCTCGGGGAGGACCCGCCGGAAGAGGACGAGCTCGACGAGGTGTGGCCGATCGGCGAGCTGGACCTGTTCGCCGATCTCGAGTTGCCCGAGGGTGAGATGGAGGCGATCCTCGACGATCTGGACGCCTACCCCGAAGAGATGCTCGACACCGTGCTTTCCCGGATCGGGTTGGCCGAACAGTTCCGTGAGGCGCTGGCCGCCTCGGGACGGGTCCTCAGGTAGCGGCTGGTATGAGCAGCTTCGCGTGCGTCCTGCTCGCAGAGCGGGGTGTGTGGCGCATCGAAGAGATCGATCTGACCGGTTGCGAATCCCTGGACGATGCGCTCGACCTGGTGCGTGACTTCACCGAGCCGGTCAGGATCCTGGCCGTCGAACAGGACGATGAGTACGCCGTCCTGCTCAGGTTCGACGCGGCGGCCGACGACGACGCGGTGCGGACGTTCCTGTCCAACGGGCATGCTGCCGACGACTTCACCCTGGCTGCCATGTTCGCCGACGGTCTGGTCGAGATCGGTGGCGACCCGTTGATCGACGATGAGCTGCTCGCCGGCCAGCAACTGGCGGTCCACGACACCGCGCCGTTCGGCGACGCGGACCTGCTGGCCGATCTCGGCGTCGCAGCAGCAGAACTGATCGAGTTGGCCGTGCACGAGAGCACCTTGCCGATCGACCTGATCGAGTCGGTGTGTGAGCGGCTCGGCTGCCTGGAGCAGTTCGAGGTAGTACGTGGGTGAGCCGGCCGGTACGAGTCCGTTCGACGAGCCGATGGGTCTCGCGATAGACCAGGCCAGGTCGGCGTTGGGCACCGGTGACGTCCCGATCGGTGCGGTGGTGCTGTCGCCGGCGGGGGAGGTGGTCGCGACCGGCCGGAATCAACGCGAGGCTCAGTTCGACCCGACCGCCCATGCCGAGGTGGTGGCGTTACGGTCGGCGGGGTCGTTGCTCGGTGACTGGCAACTCGCGGGTTGCACGCTGGTGGTGACCTTGGAGCCCTGCACGATGTGCGCCGGGGCGGTGGTGCTGTCGCGGGTGAGCCGGCTGGTGTTCGGCGCCTGGGACCCGAAGGCGGGCGCTGTCGGCTCGCTGTGGGATGTGGTCCGCGATCGTCGGCTGAATCATCGGCCCGAGGTCATCAGCGGCGTCCGGGAGCAAGAGTGTGCCCGGTTGCTCACCGATTTCTTCGCCGCCCGGCGCTAACTGTATTGTCTTCCGCGGTGGCGTGTCCGAGCGGCCGAAGGAGCACGACTCGAAATCGTGTGAGGGTTAAACCTCCGTGGGTTCAAATCCCACCGCCACCGCAGCGAAAAAGACCGCCCCATGCTTTTCGGGGTGGTCTTCTTCGCTTTAGCGACGCTGCGGGATTTGGGAGGAGCGCTTTGGCGGCCGTCAGGCCGACAGCGACGGCTCCCACCGCCACCGCCACATGGCCTTAGCTGGACGGCTGGGACCGATCGTGCGGGTCCTGGCGGACGCCGATGGAATTGATCAGCGGAAAGTGGCAGGCCGCCACCCGACCGGGGGCGACCTCGATCAGCGGTGGCCGTTGCTGCACACACACGTCCTGCCGGTACGGGCACCTGGTGTGGAAGGCGCAGCCGGTCGGACGGTCGACCGGGTTGGGCACATCGCCGGTGAGCACGATCCTTTCCCGCCGCGGTACCTCGTCCAGACCGTCGTCGATCTCCGGCGCCGCGGACAGCAGCGCCTCGGTGTAGGGATGCGCAGGAGCCTCGTACAGCGCGTCGGCCCCGGTGATCTCCACGATGGCGCCGAGGTACATCACCGCGATCCGGTCCGACACATGCTTGACCACGCCCAGGTCGTGGGCGATGAAGACGTAGGTGAGTCCGAGCTCGTCCTGCAGATCGGCGAACAGGTTGAGTACCTGTGCCTGGATCGAGACGTCCAGGGCGGACACCGGTTCGTCGGCCACGATGAGCTTGGGTGACATCGCCAGCGCTCGCGCGATGCCGACCCGCTGCCGCTGCCCGCCGGAGAACTCGTGCGGGTACCGGTCGATGTGCCCGGCCGACAACCCCACCACGTCGAACAACTCCGCAACCCTGGCCTCGGTGGCTGCGCGGTCCCCGAAGCCCTGCACCAGCAGCGGCTCAGCCACGATCTCGCCCACCCGGCGCCGGGGGTTCAGCGACGCGTACGGGTCCTGGAAGACCATCTGCACATCGCGCCGTACGGGTCGCAGCTGGCGGCGCGACAGTGAGGTGATGTCCCGCCCGGCCAGCTCGATCCGCCCCGACGTCAGGTCGGTCAACCGGGCCAGACACCGGCCGAGCGTCGACTTGCCGCAGCCGGACTCGCCGACGATGCCGAGTGTCTCGCCGACGCGGACCTCGAGGCTCACGCGATCCACCGCGTGCACCGCCTTGCGCTCACCCAGCCCTTGTCTGCGCAGCGGAAAGTCCTTCACGACATCCTGAGCCCGCAGCAGCAGCTCGCCGTCGGTGCTCATGGGCCCTCCGCCTCGATGGTGTCGCCGGGATCGCCCTCGGCCACCGCGGCCCGAACGGTGCTCAGCCGCAGGGCCTGGCGGTCATCACGCGGCAACCAGCACGCGTCCAGGTGGTCCGGTGCTGTGGGCGCGGCGGCCAGCTCCGGCCGCACATCGCACTGATCGTGGCGCAACCGGCACCGCGGATGGAACGGGCAACCAGCCGGCACCGCGTCCGCGCTGACCGGATGACCGGGAATCGTCGGCAGGCGGCGCAGCCGGGTTTTGCCCACCCGTGGAACGGATCCGAGCAGTCCCCAGGTGTACGGGTGGCTCGGCCGTCGGAACACCTCGGTGCGGGTGCCCTGCTCCACCGCGCGGCCGGCGTACATCACCAGCACCCGGTTCGCGATCTGGGAGACGACGCCCATGTCGTGGGTGATCATGATGATCGAGGAGCCGTGCTCGCGCCGTAACCGCTCCAGCAGGTCCAGGATCTGGGCCTGGGTGGTCACGTCCAATGCCGTCGTGGGTTCGTCGGCGATCAGCAGTTTCGGGTTGTTGGCCAGGGCCATCGCGATCACCGCGCGCTGGCGCATGCCGCCGGAGAACTGGTGCGGGTAGTCCTCGACCCGCCGGTCCGGATCGGGGATGCCCACCTCGTCGAGCAGCTGTACGGCCCGCGCCCGGGCCGCCCGGGCCGAGATGCTCTCGTGTGCCCGGATCTGCTCGGCGATGTGCCAGCCCACCGTGTAGACGGGCGTCAGCGAGGTCATCGGGTCCTGGAAGATCATCGCGATCTCCTTGCCCCGCAGGCTTCTGAGCTCCTTGTCCTTCATCGCGACCAGGTCGCGTCCGAGGAAGCGCGCCTCACCCTGCACCACGCAGTTCGGGTTGCGGATCAGCTTGAGCATGCTCATCATCGACACGCTCTTGCCCGACCCGGACTCGCCCACGATGCCCAGCACCTCGCCGGCCTCCAGCCGGAAGTTCAGCCCGTCGACCGCGGGGACGTCGCCCCGCCGGGACCGGAAGGTGACCCGCAGATCACGTACCTCGAGCAGCGGTTCAGGCACGACGCACCCTGGGGTCCAGACCCGCGTACAGCAGATCGACGACGGCGTTGGCCAACACGACGAAGAACGCCGCGTACAGCACGCATCCCATGATCACCGGCAGATCGACGTTCTGCAGCGCATCGAAGGTCAACTTTCCCACTCCTGGCAGGCCGAACACGACCTCGGTCAACAATGCGGAACCACCGACCAGCGCTCCGAAGTCGAGCCCGAACAGTGACACGATCGGAATCAGCGAGCAGCGCAACGCATGCTTGAGCAGGATCCGGCGCTCGGACACACCCTTGGCCCTGGCTGTACGGACGTAATCCTCGTTGAGCGCCCCGATCATCTCCGAGCGCAGCACGCGGGCGTAGATCCCCGCGTACAGGGCGGCGAGGGTGAGCCACGGGAAGAGCAGGTGCAGGGCCCACTGCCAAGGATTCTGGGTCAGCCCGACGTAACCCAGCGGGGGCACCCAGTGGAAAACGGTGCTGTGCAGCCTGCTCTGGGTCAGCAGGTTCACGACCTCGCCCAGCCAGTACACCGGCATCGACACACCGACGACCCCGAGCAGCACCATGATCGGGTCGACGGCCGTTCCCTGCCGGGCGGCAGCGGCGACGCCCATAGCCACCCCGAACACCATCCACAGCACCGCCGCACCGATCACCAGTGACAGCGTGATCGGGACCGCCTGCAGGATCTGCGGGATCACCTTGGTGCCGCGGTTGACGTAGGAGGTGAGGTCACGGCTGATGAACAGGTGACGCATCATCAGCAGGTACCGGATCGGTAGCGGGCGGTCCAGGCCGAACTCGTGCTTGACCTGGGCCAGCGTCGCGGGATCGGCGTTGCGGCCGGCGATCCGGGCCGCGGGATCAACACCGGGGGTGGCGAAGAAGATCAGGAAGACCAGCACGCTGATGGCGAACAGGACGAACGCAGCCGCCGCGAACCGGCGGACGATGAACGCGAGCACTAGGCCGCTCCTCGCAGTTTCGCCTTCGGATCCAGGGCATCCCGCACCCCGTCACCGAGCACGTTGAGAGCGACCGCGGTCAGCACGATGGCCACACCGGGCGCCAGCGTGACGACCGGCCGGGTGTAGAGCAGACCGAGGCCGTCGTTGATGATCGTTCCCCAGCTGGCGTTGGGGGGTTGCACCCCGATCGACAGGAACGACAACGCCGACTCGGTCAGCATGTTCAGGGCGGTCATCAGCGGCAGGAAGACGATCACCGTCGGCGCGATGTTCGGCAGCACCTCACGACGCATGATCCGCAGGTCCGAGGTGCCGATGCCGATGCTGGCCTGCAGAAACTCCTTCTCGCGCAGGGCGAGAACCTGTCCCCGCAACGGCCGCGCGACGTAGGGCACGTAGATCACCGAGATGATCAGTACCGGCAGCCAGATGCTGCCCGCGCCGATGTGGATCGGTCCGATCACGAGCCCGCTGGTCAGCAGCACGACAGACAGGCAGATGGCCAGCAGGTACACCGGAAACGCCCAGACCACGTCGAACACCCGACCGAGCACGGCGTCGACGAATCCACCGAAGTAGCCGGCGATCATGCCGAGCAACGTCGCGAAGAAGCAGCAGATCAGCGCAGCGGAGACACTGATCAGCAGACTGCTGCGGCCGCCGTACAGCAGCCGGGACATCACGTCGCGGCCCTGATTGTCCACCCCGAGGAAGTACCGGGACGGATCCCAGGTGGGACCGATCGGGGTGACGCCCAGACCGAGACCGGTGCTGCTCGGGACCAGCAGCGGCTCGGACTTTCCGTTCGCCACGGTGGTGCCTGAGATGTTGGAGGTGAACGGATCGGTGTGCGCGATCGAGTGGGCGTACAGCGGCGCTGCCAGACACGCCGCGGTGATCAGGATGAGTAGCACCAACGCAGCCATCGAGCTCCGGTTGCGCGCCAGCTGACGCAGTGCCGTCCGCCAGGGTCCTTCAGAGACCCTGGCGGCCGGCCGCCGACCGCCAGCCGAGGCGTTACCGTCCCGGGGAGTGACGTTGGCATCGATCACCCGACGTCACTTGGTCCAGAGCTGGCTGACCAGCATGTAGAACTGCTTGCTGAACTGGTAGTTGCCGACCCGCTTGGACGTGAAGTCGATCAGCTTCGGCGTGAACAGCGGGACGATGGGGGACTTGGCCATCACCGCCTGGTCGACCTGGGCCCACTTGGCGTTCGCACCGGTGGCATCAGTCCGCTCGGTCACCAGCGCGTCCTGCATCTGGGCGTCGATGGTCTTGTCGCAGAAGCCGGCGATGTTGATGCTCGAGTCACTGCCCGGGTGGAACGACGCGCAGGAGGCCAGCACGTTGAGGAAGTCCGAGGCGGCCGGGTAGTCCTGATACCACGAGCTGAGCGAGATCTGCACCTTGTTGTTGGTGTTCTGGATGTAGGTGAACTGGATGTTGGCAGAGATCGGCTTGAGCGTCGCCTTGTAGCCGATGGAGTTGAGCAGGCTCTGCATGTACTCGCCGATCGCCTTGTTCACCTCGTCGTCCTGGGTCACGATCGCGACTGCCTGCCCGGCGGTGCCCGACTGCTGCACCAGCTGCTTGGCCTTGTCCAGGTCCGCCTGCTTCCAGGTGGTGCCGCCGCCCTTGGTGTACTGGCAGTTGTCGACGTGGCCGGGGAACTCCGGCGGCAGGAACGTGCAGACCGGCTGGGCCAGGTTCTGGCCGCCGTAGAGCTGTACGGTCGCGGCGCGATCCACTGCCCAGTTGATCGCCTGGCGGGCGGCGACGTTGTTGAACGGGGCCAGGTTGGTGTTCAGCGCGAGGTACCACATCGCCGTCAGCGGATTGACGTGCGCCTGCGCGACGAACTTCGTCCCGATCTCGTTCAACCGGTCCGCCGGCGGCGGGTCGAACACCCAGTCGGCCTGGTCGTTCTCGATCGCGGTGATCTCGGATTCCACGGTGAGGCCGAACGTCTCGTCGATCTCGTCGGAGTAGCCCTGCGGCTGCGCGTCGTGTGACCACTCCGTGTAGTACGGGTTGCGGACCATCTTCAACGCGCGGTTCGGGTCGTACGAGGCCACCATGTACGGCCCGGTCGTCGGGAGCGGAGTGCTGCCCGCGTCCTTGGCCGGTGACCCCTTGGGCAGGATCGAGGCGTGCGGAACCGAGAGTTTGTAGGGGAATTCCGGGTCGGGCTCGACGAGGTGGATGGTCACCTTGCCGGTCGCGTCGTCACCGATCACGCCCTGGGCCAGCGAGCACGACGCGGGGGTCTTCAGACACGCGGTGGCGCCGACGATTCCGTTGTAGAAGGTCCCTGCGGTCGGGCTGGACACCGTGAAGATGCGGATGAACGAGGCCACCACATCACTTGCGGTGACGGGCTTTCCGGTGGAGAACTTGAGGCCGGTGCGGAGCTGGAAGGTGTAGGTCTTGCCGCCGTCGGTGACGGTGGGCATCGCCTGCGCCAGGTCGGGCACGACGGTGAACGACTGCTGGCCACTGACCTTCTTGAACGCGAGCAGCCCGTCATACATCGCCTGGTACAGCTGCCAGTACTGCAGGGTGTAGTTGACCTGCGGGTCCAGGGTGCCGCCGGCCGACTTCGCCACCAGGTGCAGGGTTCCGCCCTTGTGCTGGGGCTGGAACGCAGTGCTGTCTGTCGATGCCGACCCGGACGCCGTGCCCGAGGCTGACCCCGTGGCGGTCGTGGCCGGTGTGGACGAGCCGGTGCACCCCGCCGCGAGGAGGGCGACGCTGGCCAGTCCGGCGACTGCGGTGGTGATCTTCGCTCGACGGTTCATTCGCCAATTCCCAACATCAGGAGGTCACGTCAGGGCTGTCGCCCGTACGGTCGTGCTCATCCAGGAAGGCGCCCACGACCGAGAGGTAGCGTTCCTCCTCCTCGACGTGCGGCATGTGACTCGATTCCGCGAAGGTCTCCCAACGCACGTCCGGGATCGCGTCCGCGAACGGCTGCACGGTGGCCGGGGTGGCCTCGTCGTACGCACCGTTGATCAACAGCGTCGGCACGGCGATGTTCTTGACCTCATCGACCACCGACCAGTTGCGCAACGAGCCGATGACGTGGAACTCGCTCGGCCCGTTCATGGTGTGGTAGACGGTCGGGTCCGCCGCGATCGCGTCGAAGCTGGCGGTCACCTCCGGCGGGTTCGGCACCATCCGGCACACGTGCCGGGAGTAGAAGACCGCTTCCGCGTCGGCATATTCCTTGCTGTCGGTCGTGCCGGCGGCCTCATGCCGCAGCAGGGTGTTCTGCACGTCGCGGGGCAGGTCCGCACGCAGTCGGTTCGCCTCGCTGACCCACAGGTCCATCGAAGCCGGCGAGTCTGCGATCACCAGGCAGTTCAGCCCGGCGGGCTGGCGGATCGCGTGCTCGGCGCCGAGCATGCCGCCCCACGACTGTCCGAGCACCGCGTAGTTGTCGGCAATGCCCAGGCCCTCGAGCAGATTGTCCAACTCGTCGAGGAACAGCTGGACGGTCCAGAAGTCCGCGCCACGCTCGGGAAGGTGGGTCGAGTGGCCGCAGCCAAGCTGGTCGTAGTGGATGACCGCGCGGCCCTGCTCGGCGATCCCCGCGATCGACAGCGTGTAGTCGTGCGTCGCCCCCGGTCCACCGTGCAGCACCACCAGTGGAGCCTTGCCCGCGCTGATGGTCGCCGGCAGGTCGCCGGTGATCCGGTACCAGGTCTTCCACTCCCGGAAGTCGAGAGTCGATTCACTGGATGGCTCAGGGATGGGCACGGAACCTCCACGGACTCCACGGGCGGGCAGGACGTGTGGCCGACTCTTTCAGAGCTAATTGGTCTGGTCAAGAGCCCTTTTTGTAACGGTCTTGTTTCGCGTTGCGCGGACAGCCCGCGTACCACCGGGGCGAAGGTTGCACAGCGCGCCAGCCCGCCCCCGCGAACACTTCACCAAACCGGAGTCGACGCACGCAATTGAATAGTCTTCGGCCATACTCCCCTCATGGACGACGCGCACGACCTGGTGGGCCGCGAGCAGCTGGCCGCCCTGCTGGCCGCCCCGCAGGCCGTCACGGTTGCCGCCGGTCTGGCCGACCGGATCATGACCGCCATCGCTGTCGGCGAGTTCCAGCCGGGCCAGCGGTTACCGGCCGAACGTGAACTCTCGGCCCTGCTCGGCGTGAGCCGTTCGACCGTGCGAGACGCCCTGTCACGGGTTGCGGCCAGGGGCCTGCTGGAGATCCGACGCGGCCGCAGTGGAGGCGCCTACGTCGCCAGCCAATGGAGCACCCACTCGGCTCGCGCGGTCCGCGACACCCTGCAACCGCAATGGAAAGAGCTCGAACAGGCCTTCGACATGCGCCGGTTGATCGAGGCACTGGTCGAATACGAGACGGCACCTGATCTGCAGGCTGCGCAGCGGGCCGATCTTCGCCTGCACGAGGCGGTTGCGCGCGCGGCGAAGAACCCGCGGCTGCTGCGACTGCACGATCAGCTGCTGTCCGAGGTCAGCATCGGCTTCGCGGTGGAACCGTTCACTCCGAAGGTCTATGCGCGCGCGCTTCCAGAGCACCGGGCGCTGGCCGACGCGGTCATCGAGGGCGACTCGGCCCGGGCCTGGCAGCTCGGCTCCGAGCACTTCAACATCACCGAGGACGAACTCAGACAATCCCTCGAACGCGCGCTGGCTGAGTAGGCCCGAATCAAGGGACCGACCACTGGACTCCCTTGTGCGCAATGCCGGGAATCCCTTACGGTCTGCTTCACAGACCATTCTGCACAGCGCGGTCGACCCACGCCGGCCGACGAAGGGACAGCTGCATGACAGAAGTTGGGGCGCGCAGCTCCGAACTCCAGGTGCTGAGCTTTCATCCGACTCCTGACCAGTACGCCTGGACCTTCGGCGGCGCGGCCCCGCTGGCGCGGATCCGTCCGGGCACGGTCTTGGAAGTCTTCACCGAGGACTGCTTCGGTGGTTTGGTGCGGTCGGAGTCAGACCTCGTTTCGCAGGTCTGTTCCTTTCCGTTCCTCAATCCCCAGACCGGTCCTTTCTACGTCGAGGGGGCCGAGCCCGGCGACACCCTGGCCGTCCATTTCGTCTCCATCGAGCCGGCTCGGGACTGGGCCGCCTCGTCGACGGTTCCGTTGTTCGGCGCGTTGACGTCCACCCACCTGACCGCGACCCTGCAGGATCCGCTGCCGGAGCGGGTCTGGATCTGGCAGCTCGACCGGGCGCGCCGTACCTGCGAATTCACCGCGCACGACAGCGATATCTCGGTCACGCTGCCGATGGATCCGATGCACGGAACGGTCGGTGTGGCGCCGGCCAACCTCGAGGTGCGCTCCGCACTGGTCCCCGATGCGCACGGCGGCAACATGGACACTCCAGAGATGCGCGCCGGCGTCACCTGCTACCTCGGGGTCAACGTCGAGGGCGCCCTGTTCAGCCTCGGTGACGGTCACGCTCGCCAGGGCGAGGGCGAGACCTGCGGAGTTGCGGTCGAAGCAGCGATGAACTCTGTCATCGTGGTGGATCTGATCAAGGGGATGACCACGCCCTGGCCCCGCCTGGAATCCGACACCCACCTGATGTCGACCGGCTCTGCCCGGCCGCTGGAGGACGCGTTCCGCATCGCGCAATTGGACCTGCTGCACTGGGTCGTACGCGATCACGACCTCAGTGAGCTCGATGCGTACCAGCTGCTGTCCCAGGCGGTGGAATCGCCGCTGGCCAATGTCTGCGACACGAACTACACCGCGCTGGCCAAGGTGCGCAAGGAGTGGCTGCCGCCACCCACCTCCGGCCACGGGACGCACGCCGCCCTGCGGGCGCTGGGTGAGGAATACCTCGCCCAGCACTGATCAATCTGCGGTATCGCGGTGCGCAGCGAGATGAACCAGTGCATCCCAGGCGGTGCGTGGTGCGCCGTCCACCAGCACGGTGCGGGCGACCCGCTCTGCGCGCAGGGTCTTCAGCTGCCCTGCGGCGATGGTGTCGCTGAGATCTGACAGGACGTCCTCGGCGGTGTAGAGGACTTCCGGGTACTGGGGTCCGCCGACACCTTCGGCGAGGTTGCTGCTGTCGTGGGCGATGACCAGCAGATGGCCGCCTGGAGCCAGGCCGGCGGCCGCCAGCCTTACTGCGGCGGCGCGATCCGGTGCGGGAAGCTGCAGGTACGCGAGCAGGACCAAATCGAAGGACCCTGCCGCCGGACCGGTGACGGTCGCATCTGCCTGTAGCCAGGTCACCGGGTGCTTGCCGGCCCCGACCTCCCGTTCGGCGATCGTGCGAGCCTTCTCGACCGCGACGGCTGAAAAGTCGGCGCCGGTCGCTCGCCAGCCCTGCTGCGCCAGCCAGATCGCGTTGCGGCCCTCCCCGCAGGCCATGTCGAAGGCGGTTCCCGGAGTCAGACCGCTGGTTTCAGACACCACGAACTGGTTGGGCCCGGCCGACCAGATGAGCTCGGTCGCTGCGTAACGCTGGTCCCAGTCCTTGGCGTCCATGGTGATTCCCTCTTCGAAGGTGGTGCGGATTTCGGCGGTGCGCAGTTGCTGTTGCGGTGCTGTGCTGTTGCGGTGCTGTTGCGGTGCTGTGGGTGTTGCGGTGCTGTGGCGATCAGGCCAACGACAGGAACAGCTTCTCCATTTTGGCGCTGTCCACGGTGTCGGCGCCGCCGCTCTCGACGAGGCACTGTTTCAGACCCGTCGAGATGATGGCCACCCCGGCCCGGTCGAGCGCACGGCTGGCGGCGGCGAGCTGGGTGACGATGTCCTCGCAGTCCCGACCCTCGTCGATCATCTTCAGGATGCCGCCGATCTGACCCTGCGCCCGGCGCAGCCTCTTGACCACCTGATCCATGTCCTCGCGCGGTAATTCCACCATCGTGTCCTCCAGCCGGTTTGCCACCAGCCTACTACTGATACCCAGGGGGGTAGCCAGGAGCGGCCGCCGCACAGCACCGCTACCGACAAAGCGCTTGCCGTCGGAGTACCGAGCGGCGGACGATGCTCGCATTCGAGTGCGATCAGTGCGATCAGTGCGAGAAGTTCGATGAGGGCCACCCACCGTTTGCAATCAACGACCTGACCCAGGAGCGTCGCCCATGACCGGATGGCACGTACGAGATTTCGAACCGGCGGACCTGGAATCGCTCGTCCGACTCGACGCCGAATCGTCGACGACCCATCAACCGCCGGTGTTCACGCTGGCCGATCTGGTCAGCTGCCTGAGCGTGCATCCCGCGGTGGTGGCCGTTGCCGATGGGCAGCTGATCGGGGCCGCGGTGAGCCGGGTGGACACCGACCGGGCCTGGGTGCTGCGCCTCTCGCTGTCGCCGAACTGGCGTGGCCACGGCCTCGGCAGTGACCTGTTGGCCGCGCTGGAACAGCGACTGCTGGCTCGCGGCGTGGCCAGGATCGGCGCACTGCTGCCTGCCGGTGAGACGGGCAGCACTGCCTTCGTCAATTCCGGTTTCGCGATGCGGGACGGTGTGACCTACTTCGAGAAGACCGAACTCACCTCGCCCGAATCCGTCCGTCTGCTCACCGAACTCGGCGCCGCGGTCCCGAACGCCCGGCTGTGGTCCCAGATTGCCGGGATGACGAACGAGAAGGATCTGATCGAGCACAAGCTGGTGCTGCCGCTGTCACGTCCGGAGCTGGCCGCGGAGTACGGGGTCGACCCGCCGCGCTCGGAGATCCTGATCGGGCCGCCGGGCCCCGGCAAGACGACCTTCGCGAGGGCAGTCGCCGGGCGGCTCGGCTGGCCGTTCCTGGAGCTCTTCCCGTCCCGGCTCGGAGTGAGCGACGGGGTCGCCTCCGGGCTGAACAAGGTGTTCGCGCAGATCGCGGAGCTTGATCACGTGGTGGTCTTCATCGACGAGGTGGAGGAGATCGCCGCTGCCCGCAGCCTGGCCGACACCGATGTCGGGGTGGTCAACGAGCTGCTCAAGGCTCTGGTCGGCTTCCGGGAGCGGTCGGGGCGGCTGTTCGTGTGTGCGACGAACTCGGTGCGCACCCTCGACGCCGCATTTCTGCGTCACGGCCGATTCGACTACGTGCTGCCGGTCGGGCCGCCGGACCTGCCCGCGCGGCATGCGCTGTGGGCCAGCTACGGCGCCGACGCCGACGTCGGTGTGGACGTCGGCGAACTGGCCAGGGCCAGCTCGGGTTTCACGCCGGCCGACATCCGGCATGCGGCCCAGCGCGTCGCGCAACAGCGCTTCGAGTCGGCGGTGGAGACCGGGGTACGGCAGCAGGCGACCACCGGGGACTACCTCGAGATGGTCGCCGGCACCAGGCCGACGCTCACCGCGACGCTGATCGCCGAATTCGGTGAGGACACCGAGGCATTCGCGCGGGTGTAGCTCTCGGTGCGGTGCGGGGCGGTGCGGGGCGTCAGGGGGCGGTCTGGCGCCAGTTGCTGAGCTGAGATCGGGCCTCGTAGAGCAGCACCGCCGCCGAGATCGACACGTTGAGCGAATCAGCGCTGCCGAGCATCGGGATGAAGACCTTGGCGGCGTCGTCCCGGTACCAGCTCTGATCGATGCCGTAGCGCTCATTGCCCATCACGATCGCGGTGCGCGGGGCATAGCGGACGTTGGAGTAGCGGCTGGCCCCGTCGGTGTCGGCCAGGTAGATCTGAAAGCCCAGGTCGTCCAACCAGGTCTGCGCCTGCGCGGTGGAGTCGAAGGAGATAGTGGGGATATTCAGAATGGTGCCGTGACTGGCGCGGAAGACTTTGATGTTGGTGCGCTTGGTGCGGCTGTTTGTGAGCACCAGTGCATCGGCGCCGCACGCGTCCAAGGTGCGGACCAGCGTGCCGAGGTTGCCGGGCTGTTCGATGCCGTCGGCGACCAGAACCAGCGCCCGGTCGTCGAACTCGAGGTCACCGGGCCGCCACGGCGACATCCGCACGATGCACAGCAGGCCGTCGGGCTTGTCGCGTTCGGTGATGCGATCGAGGGTCTTCGCGCTCACCTCGTAGGACGTCTGGGCCCGTTGGCGCATCGCCCGCGCGAGTTCAACGGCCTCCGGACCGCGCAGTGCATCCTCGCACCAGATGAACAGCGGGACCTCCAGACCGGAGTCCAGCACCGCCTGGGTAGCCCAGAGTCCCTCGGCCACGGTCAGATCGCCGTCACCGCTGCCTGCGTCACCGCTGGAGTCGCCGTTTGAGTTGCGTTGCAGGCCGAGCACCTGGCGGACTGCTGGATGGGACGTTCCGATCTGCACGGATAGATGATCCCTCAGCAGTGGCGGGGTCGCGCAGGTGGCATCATCGCGGGGTGTTCCGCGTCGCGTTCGTCGAGCCCAAGATCCCGCCCAATACCGGTAATGCCATCCGGATGGTCGCGGCGACCGGCTGCGAGCTGCACCTGATCGGCCCACTGGACTTCGACCTGTCCGATGCCCGGCTGCGCAGGGCAGGTCTGGACTACCACGACCTGGCGTCGGTGACGGTCCATGCCGACCTGGCCACGGCCTGGGCTGGCTTTGGCGCAGCGCGAACTTTCGCCTTTACCGCGAAGGGCGATGTCCGCTTCGACGAGGTCGCCTACCAACCGTCGGATGTGCTGATGTTCGGCCCCGAACCGACAGGTCTCGCCGACAGTGTGTTGGCAGATCCCCGGGTGACCGCGCGGGTCCGGATCCCGATGCTGGCCGGCCGGCGGTCGCTTAACCTGTCCAACGCGGCCGCGGTGGCGGTGTACGACGCCTGGCGGCAGAACGGTTTCGGCGGAGCTGTCTGATGGTGGAGCGGCCCGCCTGAATGTGGCGCTGGACACGTACCCGCGATATGTCCGTTTATTGGGAAGTCGACCGTCACCGCGGTGGTTGAATTAGGTGCCGGCCCTGGATGCGATGGCGAATTACGCTGGCAGACGGCGCCTCACGGCGCGGCAGTCGAGCATGGGCGATGTGGGTGGTTCGATTCCTCCTGACGGCACCATTTTGCAGCCCGGTGAGGTAGCACAGCCACCAGAGGTAGCAGAGCCACCAACCGCTTGTGTCAGGCGGCGAGCGGTGCGGCGCCGGCAACGAAGTCCTCGATCACGAGGATGCTTGCCGCGCGTAGCGGATGGTCCGCCACCCAGCTGCGATAGCCGTCTTCGAGGTGCACGTCGAGCACCGGCCTACGGTGTGGCCGAGCCTGCAGAACTGCACTGAGTGCTCTTACCAACAAGGGGCAATTGCGTTCGAGGTTGACGTGTGACGTCACCAGCGCCCAGGCCGGCCCGTCACCGTCGTGAACCACTCCCAGCAATCGGGTGTCGTGGCGCAACTGCTCGGCTGCTGCCATCGGAAGCTCGGCCAGCAATGGTGCTGCGGCCCCGCGCTCCTCGGCATCGGTCGCCAGCGAGACACGAACCTGCTCCGGCCCGAACTCCGCCGCAAGCGCGCCACAGGTGTACGCCGCAGCAAGGGCGCCGTGGACTGATGAGTATTCGAAGGTCAATGTGGTCACCGTGGTCACCTCTCGCCGTGTGACTGCAATTTCAGCGGGTGTGTGTGACGTACGTGTGACGTAAGAGTGACAACGATGAAATTACTTCCCCGTCCGATCGGGCGACCTGTCGAGCGGTTGACCAAGCGGCCTGTCAGGTGAGCGATCGGGCGATGGATCCAGCGCACGTTCGGGACGATGCACCTGGTTGCGGATCGGAGTCCTCGTTGGGTCTCTCCACGCAGGAGGTATCCAGTACGGAACCTTGTCGATCATGCGGGTCGACCACCCTTGTCGAGGCGCCTCATTGTTGTGGTACCCGCAGCAGAGGGTCAGGTTGTCGAGGTCTGTGGGACCGAGGTTCGTCCAGTCGGTGGCATGGTGAACCTGACTCTGCGCCGCAGATCTGCCGCAGCCGGGAAAACTGCAACCGCGATCTCTGGCGAACAGCGCCAGTCGCTGCCCGGGGCTGGCAAGGCGCCTCCGCCGCCCGAAGCTCACGATCCCGCCCGCGTCGTCTAGCACCGCGGGGATCACCTGCTGGCCGGCGGCCAGTCGCAGCGCCTCGGCAATAGTCAGCGTCCCCCCGTTGTGAGTGGTCGCTACACCGATGCGTTGCTCCAGGTCCCGTAGGGACAGGGTGACCACCAGAGTCGTATGGATACCCGCCTGGTCGGGGACCTTCCCGCTGTCGAGCACCAGCTGCCCGGCTTCCTCGAAGGCGTCGTGCCAGCGCTGGGCCGGTGTCCGTAGATCTGGGCCGAGAGCGTCCGCGGCTCGTGGGCGGGACAGCGGCGTCAGGATCGACTCCCAGATCGCCTGGCAGGCAGGCGTGAGGGTCGCCAAGAGCTCCCCGGTCGAGTCGGTCAGGCGCGCCAGGGACAGGCTGCGTTGACGATGCTGCTGAGCTTCGGTGTCCGCGGGCGGATCGCCGTCGGGATTCAGATGGGCGCAGATGCGGTGTGCGAGCAGCTGCAGCGACCGGGAGTCGTACTCGCGTGCGTGTTCGGTCAGGCTGCGCTCGATGTCGGGACCGTACTGTTCCCGCACGCCTACCGGCACCGCCGAGATCGCGGCGGCGATCACCCTGCCCTGGTCGACGGCCAGGGCGCCCCGGCCAAGTGCAGCTGCGGCGATTGGCATGGCCGGAGCCAGGGCCTGACCGGTAATGGACCGCCGCGGTCCGAAGCGTTCGGCATCATCGAGCTTGGCACTGGCCTGTCGGGAGGTGCAGGTGAGCAGATTTGCCAACAGCTGCTGGCTGCCCCGGTATCCGAGCTCGGCGCTCAGGTTGCGCTCGGCCACCTCTGCGACCAGCGGAAACTGGGCTGCGGCCAATCGGCGGCCTTGCCGATCCACCTGCTTGAGCAGGGTCAGCAACGCGTCGCGAGAGAGGGCGGGGGCGGCCAGGTCCAGCAGCTCATCGATCGCCACGGCAAGGCGTTGCACCGCGCGCATGGCGATGTCGTCCGCGCCAGCACCCGGTTCCTCGAAATCGCTCATGCATTCGATTTTAGCGAAGATTGGAGGCAACGCGGCCGACGAATCAGATCTGTGGATAACTCATTGCTCTCGGGACGGATGACACCAAAACCCGGTTTCCGAAAACGCAGTTTCACCCAACCCGAGAACGCGGTTTCAGCAAACGCAGGCTCACCCAACCCGAAAACGCGGTCTCACCCAACCCGAAAACACAGGCTCCTCCGACACCTTTCACCCGCCAGGACGGAACCCGCCTGATCCGATGGACGGGAAACCACCGGCGGGGAAGTTCCCCGTGCCGAACCGACGGGTGGTGGAGCTGCTGGTGGCACTGCTGGGTAGCGCTTGCTTGGGGTCAGCGATCTGAACCTGGTCCCCTGCCTTCAGCCCTGCGGTGACCTGGCTCGTGTCGGTGCCGATCAGGCCGATCGTCACAGCCACCGTGCTGGTCTTTCGGTTGCGGACCAAGGTGACGGAATGCCGCGTGCCGACGGTGCTGATCGCCGAATTGGGGACGAGCACCGCGCTCCTGGCGCTGCCGGTCGTGATGACGACGTTGGCGCCGACACCGTTGTGCACGGCCGGGCTGCCCGCATCGAGACTGACAGTGACCGGGAAGGTGGTGAGCGATCCAGATGTGCTGGACAACAGGCCGATCTTGATGACCGTGCCATGGAGTTTGGCTGTCGCGCCGTCGACGGAGACGTCGGCCGGCTGGCCCTTCTTGACCTGGTCGATCTCGGCCAAGGGCACGTTGATCTTCACCGTCTGGTTGCCGGTGCCCAGAATGGTGACACCGTTGCCGGACGAACTGGAGCCGACGACGAGGCTGACGCGGCCCACGACCCCGTCCGATGGGCTGGTCAGGGTGGCTGCGGCCAGGTTCTGCTGGGCGACCGTCAGCTGGGCTTCAGCCGAGTCGATGCTGGCCTGATCCGACGCGAGCTGGCTGGCGCTGGCCGCCTTGGTCGTCGACCCGGACGTTGCTGAGCCGCCTCCGTTCGCGGACGCTCCGGACGACGTTCCGCCCGAGGTCGGCGTGCCCGCTGCCGCGGCCGGTGTTCGGCTTCCGCCGCTGCCGGTTGTGCCGCTACCGCTCGGTGTCGTACTGCCACCGCCTGGCTTGGTGCTGCCGCCGGCTGCTGCTGAGGCGACTGCGGCGGGGAGCTTGTCGAGCAGAGAGCCCAGCGCGTTGATCGCGCCGTCAAGGGCCGTCACGCCCGCGTCCTGCGTGGCGATTGCGGCGTCGAGTGCGGCAGAGTCGGTGTCGAGCACATCGGCGTACGCCTCGTAGTCGGCTCGGGCGCTTGCGCACTCGGGTGAGGCGGCGGCGGTTGACGAACCCCCGGGCGAAGTGCCGCCGGCGTCTGTGCAGGCAACCTTCTGGGCATCGCGCAGCTTCTTGTTCTGGATGAGCGCCTCATCAGCCGTCTTCTGGGCCGTGTCCACCGCGGTCTGGTTCGCATCGATCGCCCGTTGCGCGGCGATGACCTGCTGTTGAGCAGCTTGGATCTGGGCGACCAGTTTGGTCAGCGTCGAGCCGGTCTTGCCGCCGCTGGCCGGCGCTCCGGACGGCTTGTTCACAGCCTTGGTGGCCACGCCTGCGCTCGTCCCCGGGTGGGTCGTCGTGATCGCTGCGGTGGTCGTGGTGTCGGTGAGTTGGGTCGCGGAGTTCGACTGGCTGGTCAGCCCGCTCGTGGTGACAGTGGCTGATGCGGTGCTGGCAGTGCCTGATCCCGTTGTGGCAGTGCCTGATCCCGTTGTTGCGGTAGCGGTCTGCCCATTCTCGTCGTCCTGAAGCTTCTGCCTGGCGGTGGCGAGGGTGGCGTTGGCCGAGTCGACGGAACTCTGGAGTGACGTTGTTTCGAGGGTGGCGAGGAGCTGCCCTCTGGTGACCTTCTGGCTTGCCGTCACCGCGACCTTGGCGACAGTACCGCCGGTTGCGAAGGTGGCCTGTGAGCTTGAAGAAGCCGCGATCGTCCCCGAGGCTTGCACGGTCTGGGTGATCGGACCCTCGGCGATGACCGCGGTGATCGGACCGCTGGCGTCGCCGCCACTCATCGCCAGCGCGGCGCCGCCCCCGGCGGCGACCAGGACGGCTCCGGCGCCGAGAGCGGTCAGGCGTCGACGCCGGGACCGTCGCCGACGGGCGCGGGCCGAGCCCGACGGCGGGGCTGCGCTGCTGTCAGGCACCGTCAGCTCCCCGCGCCGTTGGGAGCGCCGCCGCCAGGAAAGCCGAAGCGGGCCGAGCAGGTCCCGTTGACCGGGTCGGTGATGGCAATGCTGGTGGCGCTGACCGATCCGGAGGAATCCGTCTCACCCTGGGCCGACGCGCACCGGCCGACTCTGACCGCGTTGGCGGTGGCGGACTGGGTACCCGTGATCTTGGTCGAGGAGGTCAACGTAATCGTCTTGTTCGTCGTAGCGGGGCTGGATCCGGAGGTGGATCCGGGAGTGAAATCCCGGGCTGCGACGACGATGTCGGATCCGGAAACCGAGACCACGGACCCGACGGCTATGCCGCCAGCGCGGGCGCCGGCACCTCCGGACGGGAACCCTGATGGCGGGTTCACACCGGACGGAAAGCCCGAGGGAGGTGTGCCGCCATTGCCACCGGAGGGCCGCGTGCCGCCGAAACCACCCCCGCCTCTGGCGTCGCAGGACCCGGTGGCCGTGGCCGTGGCGGTGGCGGTGACTGAGACGGTCGTCGCGGTGAAACTGGTCGCGCCCGATGAGGTTCCGGAGGCGGCGACTGCCATCACGCAGTCGCCGACCTTGAGGGATTTCGCAGCGACGCTCACCTGCTGCGTGAACTTCGTCGCCGAGGTCCACGACACCGCGACCTGGCCGTTCTGCTGGCTCTGCACCTGCATCGTCGCGCCCGAGACGGCCGCTATCTCACCGGAGGCGGCAGGCCCACGGCCTCGGCCAGGTGTCGGCGCGCCCGACTCGGCAGCTCCGGAAGGCGACGCCGTGACGTTCGAGGTGCCCGAGCCGCCAGCTGAGGAGCCCCCGCACCCGGACAGGATGAGAACGGCGCCGACAGCGAGCGCGCCTCCGAGGCTGAGGACCTTCGGCTGGGCGGCACGGGGACGCCTGCGTAGCGGCTGGTCGGCAGAACCAGGTCGTGTTGGGCGAAACATAGTGGACCTTTCCGAGCTGAGAGGGCACTGCACGGGAACGCGGACAGAATTGTGGTGTGGCTGGCTACTCGCTACGTAGGGCGTCGATGGGCGACAGTCGGGCGGCCCGGGCGGCGGGATAGACGCCGAAACCGATGCCGATCGCGATCGCGACCCCGATCGCGATGGCGATCCACGTCACCGAGATCGAGACCGGAGTGTTCATGAAGTGCGGCAGGATCTCAGCGGCCCCAATGCCCAATCCGACGCCGAGCAGGCCGCCGGTGAGCCCAAGCATCGATGCTTCCGCGAGGAACTGGCGCCGGATCAACGACGGTGTACCGCCGAGCGCCTTTCGCAGGCCGATCTCTCGGGTCCGCTCCTTCACCGAGACCAGCATGATGTTCATGACCCCGATACCGCCGACCATCAGCGACAGCGCGGCCACCCCGATGAGCAGATTGGCCAGCGTGCCATTGACCGAAGAGGTCGTGCTGATCACCGACTGCTGAGTGGTGATGGTGAAATCGCTGGACGAACCGGAGGTGATCGAATGTCGGTAGGCCAACAGCTTGTTGGCCTCCTGGTAGGCCGCTGACAGCCGGGATTCGCTACTGGCCTTGATATAGATGTCGGCCACCGAGCCGCGATTGGTTCCGCCGATCAGGCGTTGTTGGGCGGTGCTGATCGGCACGACCGCCTGATCGTCGAGGTTGGTGGAGGAGTCCGAACCGGCCGAGGTCAGCACGCCGACCACTTCGTACACGACGCTGTTGATGGTCACACTCTGGCCAACGGCGTCGATCGGTCCGAACAACTCGCTCGCGGTGTCTGATCCGAGCACCACCACTGCGGCGGCGCTGCTCTGATCGGCTGCGCTGATAAAGCGTCCGGAGGAGAGGGATCGGCCGCGAACCGAGAGCCAATCCGGTGTGGTGCCAACGACGGTGCTGGTCCAGTTGGTGGAGCCGTTCACCAGGGATTCCGAGGCGCTGGAGGACACGGGCGCCACTCGGTCGATGTCGGGTGCCGCGACCTTGGAGCTCAGTGCCGTCGCGTCGGCCGCGGTCAGGGTGGCGGCCGACCCGAATCCGCCGCGAACTCCGCTGCTGGTGGAGCTGCCCGGCGAGACGATCAACAAGTTGCCGCCAAGAGCGGCGAGCTGTTTGGACACCTGTTTCTGCGCACCCTGGCCGAGACCGACGGTGAGAACGACGGCGGCGATCCCGATCAGGATGCCCAGCGACGTCAGGGCCGAACGCATCTTGTGGTTGCGGATCGCGTCAATGCCGTTGCGTAACGTGTCGCCCCAGGTCATCGGCCCGCACCTGCTGCCCTGACGGTTGAAGAGGATTCGTCGGAAGCGATGTGACCGTCATGAAGGTGGATGACCCGCGCCGCCCGCGCGGCCACTTCGGCTTCGTGGGTGATCAGCACGACGGTGCGGCCGGCGTCGTGCAGCTCGGCGAACAGCCCCAACACGTCCTCGGTCGCGGTCGAGTCGAGGTTGCCGGTCGGCTCGTCGGCCAGTACCAGTGCTGGATCGGTGGCCAGCGCTCGAGCCACCGCGACGCGCTGCTGCTGGCCGCCGGACAGCTCGCCCGGTCGATGGCCGAGGCGATCGCCCAGGCCCACCCGGTCCAGGACGGCGCGGGCCCGCTCGGCCCGTTCGTGGCGGTTCACACGGGCATAGGCCAGCGGCAACTCGACGTTGCGCAAAGCGGTCAGCGACGGAAGCAGATTGAACTGCTGGAAGACGAATCCGATCCGTCGGTTTCGGACCTCGGCGAGCTCCTCCTCGTCCATCACCGAGACGTCCTCACCGGCCAGCAGGTAGTGGCCTTGCGAGGCCACGTCCAGGCAGCCGAGGATATGCATCAAGGTGGACTTACCTGACCCGGACGGGCCCATGATCGCGACGTACTCACCTTGCCTGATCGACAGGCTCACGCCGCGTAGCGCAGCCACCTCGATCTCGCCGGTGCGATAGACCTTGCTGACCCCGTCCAGCTCGATGACCGGAGCTTCACGGGGCGGCTCCTCCTCAGAACTGGGCAGTTCCGCGCGTGGACGCTCAGCCACCGGTTCCACCGCCAGCACCTGGGAAGCCGCCGCCGGCAGGGAAGCCGCCGCCAGCAGGAAAGCCACCGCCCGAAGTGAGACCTGGGAAGTTGCCACCGCTGGGGAAGCCGCCGGTGCCACCCGCGCCACCGCCACCACCGTTCCGGCCGGGTGCGAGCTGTTGGACACGGATCTTGTCGCCGGCCGCCAACCCCGACGTGATCTGGGTCTGGGTTCCCGAGGTGATACCTGTTTGTACCGTGGTCTGCGTGACCTTGCCGTTCACGACCTTGTCGATGTAGACCCCGCCGGCGGAGTTGCGATGCAACGCTCTCGCAGACACCACGACGACGTTCGACAGCTGCTTGTAGATCAAGGTAGCCGTCACATTCTGCCCGTCGTGCAGACCTGACGGCGAACCGGTCACGGCGATCACCACCGCGTAGCTGGCTGTTCCGGACGAGGAGGACGACAGAACAGCGATCGAGGAGATCGTCCCGTAGACGGTGCCCCCGGAGTAGCCGGTGATCGCCAGCTGGGCCTGGTTTCCAACCTTGATCAAACCGACCGAACTCGCGTCGACCGTCGCATTCACGATCCACGACTTCGTGCTGATCACCTCGACCTGAGCGCTCGACGAGGATGAGGTCGCGGTGGTGGCACCAATCCCGCTGCCGCCGCCGGTGCCCGAACCGCCGCTGGAACCCGAGCCGCTGCTCGAGCTGCTGCCGGCGACCGATTGACCCACCGCGAGATCAACCGACGCGACCACGCCACTGATGGGAGATGTCAGTGTCGCGCCCGCCAGCGCGGACTCGGCCGAGGCCAGCTGGTTCTGGGCCGCGGTCAGTGCCGCCTCATCGGCGGCCAGCTGAGTGTCGCTGGCGGCGTTGGTCTTGTCGTCATCGACGCGGGACTGGTTACTGACCACCGTCGCCTTCGCCTGCGCAACCGTCGCCGCGAGCGACGCCGAATCGATGGTCGCGAGCTTCTGGCCCTTGGCGACGGTCTGGCCCTCGCTGACGTCGACTGAGGTGACCACACCTGAAGAGGAGAAGTTGAGGAGCCTGTCCTCGGCCGGCGACAGCGTGCCGCTTGCCGATACGCTTTGCTTGATCGTGCCGGTCGTGACCGACTCGATCGTCGTCCTGGCCGCGGTCGTCGAGGGGGTCTTGCTGCCGGTGTTCATCGCGGCGTAGGCGCCACCCCCTGCCCCCGCCAGCACCACCACGACGACCAACGCGCTCCAGCGCGGGTGGGCGCGTACCCCGCGCCCGAGCCGATGAAACCGGTTCATCGGGCCGCCCACAAGCTCAATCCGGCACTCCAGATGGTGTTGATCAACGTGGGTTCCTCCCGAGACCGGTCGCCGCGTCGCGCATTCGAACGCGTCATGCCGTCTCCTCGCACCTGCAGCCGACGCCGCGGTATCGCGGCCCGAGACAGAGCACACACCACGTGTTTTAAGCGAAGCTGAAAAGCCCGTATGCGCCAGCTGTGAACGGGCAGGGGTGATATGCGGCGAGCGCGGTTCGCTCAGGCCGCCGACGAGGGCATCAGAACCTCGGAGCAGCACCACGGCCGGTGGCCGGGGACCTACTCGTCACGAATCACGCGACTCACACGTCAACCATCACGCGAGACATCTGACAAGCATCACGCGAGGCTTCACAACGGCGGAGGATAGGGGATTCGAACCCCTGAGGGGTTTCCCCCAACACGCTTTCCAAGCGTGCGCACTAGGCCACTATGCGAATCCTCCGTCGAAGAGAATACGGGTCGGTCGCGAGGTCGGCACACCGCGGGTCGCGAGAACGGCACACCGTGGGTAGCACGCCGGCCCGTCGATGCTGTTAACTCTGCCGATGACCTGGAGGAAGCTGTGAGAAATCCATGACTGCCCAGAACGCCGCCCGGGATGTGGCTGAGAGCGATCAGGTCAAGGCGCTCGCCCGGCTGGGATTCGGTGCGCGAGCCACCATCTACCTGCTGATCGGCATCTTCGCGCTGATGCTGGCACTCGGAAAACGGCCACCCGAGGCGGACCAGCGCGGCGCGATGCAGGAGGTTGCCAAGCACACCGGCGGCTTCCTCGTCCTGCTGCTGCTGGCCATCGGCCTCGCGGGCTATGCCCTGTGGCGGTTCACCGAAGCTGCGTTCGGTGTTGCCGGCGAGGGTAGCGAGGGTAAGAAGGCGGGCCCGCGGCTGCAGTCCCTCATCCGCGGCCTGGTGTACGCGTTCTTCGCGGTGAACGCGGTGAACCTGTTGATGAACTCACGCGGCAGCAGCCAGGCCGGCCAGCAGCAACTGCTGACCGCCCGCGTGATGAAGCAGTCGGCGGGGCGATGGGCAGTCGCGATCGCCGGATTCGTGGTCATCGTGGTCGGGCTGGCGCTGATTGTCGAAGGCGTCCGCCGCAAGTTCAAGAAGTACTTCAAGCTCTCGGACATGCCGGCCTCGAGCAGGCGACTGGTCTGGGCCCTCGGCACCTTCGGCACCACCGCCCGAGGTGTGGTCTTCGCGCTGACCGGTTACGGCATCGTCCGTGCCGCGTGGCAGTACGACCCGAAGAAGGCGCGCGGCCTCGACGGCGCGCTGCGATCCCTCGCCGACTCGGCCAACGGGCGCTGGTGGGTCGGCCTGGTGGCGCTCGGACTCATCGCTTTCGGGCTGTACGGGTACTGCGAAGCCGCCTGGCGGCGGGTGTGACCGCCTACCAGCAGGACACCGGCAAACACCGTGGCGCGCTGGTCGGCGCGGCGGTGCGGCTGGTGCCCGCCGCGGTGCTGATCTGGCTGATCCTGATCGGTGTCGGTCACCTTCTCACCCATCAGTGGCGGGGATCCGGGCTGGTCCGATGGGACAAGTCGGTGGACCGGTCGCTGGCCGGGCACCGTGGCGCAACGTTCAACACCCTTACCCACTACGCCACCTTCGCTGCCGAGACCACCACCGTGATCGCGGTCATGGTGGTGGCGATCGTCGTGTTGAGACTTGCCTCGGGAGGCTGGCGTGCCTCGGTCTTTCTGGCAGTCACCGTGATCGGGGAGGTCACGATCTTCGTGTGCACCACCCTGCTCGTCGAACGCCCCCGGCCGGATGTCGGGCGGCTGGACTCAGCGCCCCCGACCTCGAGCTTCCCGTCCGGCCACACCGCCGCGTCGGTCGCGCTCTATGCCTCGCTTGCCGTCATCGCGTTCGCCCTTGCGGCCCGACCCTGGTTGCGGGCGCTGTTGCTCGCCTTGGCACTGCTGGTGCCGGTCGCCGTGGCGTTGTCGCGGCTCTACCGCGGCATGCACTACCCCACGGACGTGATCGCAGGTGCGAGCCTCTCGCTGGTCTGGCTGGCAGTGACCAGCTCGGTGCTGCTGGCCGGACGGCGCCCGACATCGAAGGAAAGCCCATGAGCTCGGTCGCCGTCGTCTACAACCCGATCAAGGTTGCCGACCTGGACGAGCTCAAGCGGGAAGTCGGCGACCGGATTGCCGCCGCAGGACTGGACGCACCCAGTTGGTTGGCCACCACTGAGCAGGACCCGGGCGGCGGCATGGTGCGGGCCGCCTGTGCCGACGACGCGAGGTTGATCCTGTGCTGCGGCGGCGACGGCACGGTCGCGGCCTGCGCCGGCGCGCTGGCCGACCTGGCCGCCGAGGCGGGGCCGGAACACCGACCGCCGGCACTCGGGGTGATCCCTGCCGGAACCGGGAACCTGCTGGCGCGCAACCTCGACCTCCCGCTGGACGTGGTCGCTGCACTAGACGTCGCGTTCGGATCGGGGCGGCGGGTGCTGGACGTCCTGAAGGCCGGCGAGCACCGGTTCGTGGTGATGGCCGGCATCGGCTTCGACGCCGCCCTGATCCGGGACACCGATGAGGATCTCAAGGCCAGGATCGGCTGGCTGGCCTATCTCGGTGGCCTGGTCAAGGCGCTGCGTGGCTCGCCCCGAATCTGGTTCGAGGTGAGCATCGACGGTGGACCGCCGCTGCGTCGTCGCGGGGTCGGCGTACTGGTGGGCAATGTGGGCAAGGTGCAGGGCGGGGTGGCGGTGTTGCCCGACGCTGAACCCGACGACGCCCTGCTGGACGTGATCGTGCTCTCGCCACGCAGGGCGCTGGACTGGCCGGTGCTGCTCTGGCGGCTGCTTCGCCGGGTGCCGGACTCCGGCGATCAGGCCCATGTGCGGACCGGGGCGCACGTGCAGATCCGGGCTGAGCAGGAGCTTCCGGTGGAGTTCGACGGCGACTTCGACGGCTCCGCCTCCGAGCTCGTCGTCGAGGTCATGCCGTCGGCGATCACCGTCTGCGTGGCCGGTCCGGACAGCTGACCTCGACTCGGCCGGTCGCTGTGCCGGTGTCGTAGACTCTCCGCAGACCCCTCGCGTGGCGCTCAACCTGTGAACCTCCCCAGGGCCGGAAGGCAGCAAGGATAAGCGGGCTCTGGCGGGTACGCGGGGGGTCGCCTCAACTCGCGGCTCAGTGCTTGTTGGCGGCTCAGTGGAATGCGGCGGCCAGTCGTAGCCGGACGATCCGCGCGAGTTCTGAACGTACGAAGTCCTGTTCGACAAAGGGATCGTCGCGCAATCTGTCCCGCAGCTCGCCGAGCTCGTCGGCGTTGATCGCCGCGGAATCGTGGAGCAGCGCCTCCGCCAGTTCCGGCCAGCTCAACGTCGCGAGGACGGAATCAGAGGCCACCGACAGCCGAGGTAACGACGCGTGCGGCCTGGTCTTGACCAGACTGGCAACCCAACGCCGACTTGCGCAGCAGGGGACCAGCTCGGCGGCGGCATCCGCCGAGGGCGCCACATCGAATTCAGCGACGTCGATCGGGCCGGTATCGGCAGTAGTCACCCCGGATGCACCTCCTGCGGGCCACGCTAGCGTGAACCGCTGCCGCTGTCAGAACCCCGGCGTGTTTGGATGAGGCAACCCACGATCGTCCAACCCGAAGGATCACCTCGTGAGCGTCGGCGAAGAGTTGTTCGTGTCTGATCCGGAAGCCCTGGGCATGCAGCCGCACCCTGAGGGTGGTTGGTACCGAGAGACCTGGCGGCACCACCTGACCGTCACGACGCCGCGTGGTGAGCGGCCGCTGGCGACCTGCGTGTCTTTTCTGCTGTTGCCCGGCGAGCGGTCTGCCTGGCACCGGGTGGCCTCCGACGAACTCTGGTTGTGGCAGGGCGGTGGGCCGGTGTTGCTGACCGTCGGTGGCAGCGACGATGCTCCCGTGGCCGGGTTCTCCTGCGAGCTGGGAGTCGGTGGCCAGTACCTGGTACGTGCTGATGAGTGGCAGACCGCGGAACCGGCCGCGGCGCAGGCGGTGCTGGTGGCATGCGTGGTTTCTCCGGGTTTCGACTTCGCCGACTTCTCCCTCGCGACCGGTTGACGCCGACGCCGACGCCGACATCGCCGTCGTCGAACCCTGGGCAGGTGCAGCGGCCGTCCCTGGACCGCTGGCAACTGGCAGCGGCCGGGCTCGGCATCGGCGCCGCACTGCTGCTGGTCCGCTGGGGCGGCGCGCTCTGGCACTGGCCGTTGCAGGACCTTGCCGTCTACCGCGCCAGCGGCGGGGACCTGCTGGCCGGCAACGGGTTGTACCGGTCGGTGGCGGGCCTGCCGTTCACCTACCCACCATTCGCGGCAATGGTTTTCGTGCCGGTGCACGCGATCGGCCCGGCCGCGGCGGCGGTGCTGCTCAGTGCCTCGTCGTCGGTGGGATACCTGGTGGTGGTGACAGTCACCGGCCGACGGTTGGGGATGCCGTCGGGGGCCGTGTTACTTGCCTGCGGTGTGCTACTGGCGCTCGAGCCGGTGCTGCGTACGTTTCGGCTCGGGCAGGTCAATCTGGTGCTGACCGCGCTCATCGTGCTGGACTGCCTGGTCGTGCCGGCCCGGTGGCGCGGCCTGCTCACCGGGGTCGCCGCCGGCATCAAGATCGTCCCCGGCGTGTTCGTGCTGTACTTCGCGCTGCGCCGGGACTGGGCTGCTGTGGCCCGGAGCCTGCTCGGTTTCGCGATCACCGTGTTGATCAGCGGATTCGCCGATCGATCCGACACGGTCACCTTCTGGACGAAGCTCTTCTACGACCCTGCCCACGTCGGCGGCGTCGCCTACGTCGACAACCAGTCACTGTTCGGCGTCCTCGTCCGCCTCTGGCACACCGAACATCCCCCACGTGCCGCGGCCGTGCTCGTGCAGGGTGGCGCGCTGCTGCTCGCCCTGGTGGCAGCGCATCGACGGCTCGCCGAAGCACCCCGCGACACCGAAGCACCCCGCGACGCCGAAGCACCCGGCGACACCGAAGCACCCCGCCGGAACGGTGATGAGGTCGCGGCGATGACCTGCGTGGGCGTCGGTGGACTGCTGGCCTCGCCGATCTCGTGGTCGCACCACTGGATCTGGCTCGTTCCGGCGCTGCTGGTGCTGGTGGCCGACCGCCGCCTTGTCGGGGCCACGGTGATCGCCCTGATCGGGTACCTGGCGCCGCAGTGGTTCACCCCCGCCGCGGGCCTGCGCGAGTTCCACCACAACTGGTGGCAGGCGACTGCCGCGTCCGCGATGGCCCTGTCCGGCGTGCTGTTCCTGTTGCTGATGCTGTTCAGCCGGCGGCCGCCACCTGTCGCACCACTCGACTAGCCTGATCAGGTGGCACTGGCGCTCTATCGCAAATATCGTTCGGCGACGTTCACCGAGGTGATCGGTCAGGAACACGTCACCGGTCCCCTGATGCAGGCACTGAGCGCGGGGCGCATCAATCATGCGTACCTGTTCTCCGGCCCTCGCGGATGCGGCAAGACGTCCAGTGCCCGGATCCTGGCGCGCTCGCTGAACTGCCTGCAGGGCCCGACCCCGACCCCGTGCGGAGTCTGCGATTCCTGCAAGGATCTCGCGCCCAACGGCTCGGGCAGCATCGACGTGATCGAGATCGACGCCGCCAGCCACGGTGGTGTCGATGACGCCCGGGATCTGCGGGAACGGGCCTACTACGCGCCGGCTCGTGACCGCTACAAGGTCTACATCATCGACGAGGCGCACATGGTCACCACGCAGGGCTTCAACGCCCTGCTGAAACTGGTCGAGGAGCCGCCCGACTTCCTGGTCTTCATCTTCGCCACCACCGAACCCGACAAGGTGCTGCAGACCATCAGGTCACGCACCCACCACTACCCGTTCCGGTTGATCGCGCCGTCGATCCTGCGCGCGCACCTGGAGCGCATCTGCCAGGCCGAGAACGCCACCGTCGAGCCCACGGTCTTTCCGCTGGTGGTGCGTTCGGGTGGCGGTTCGGCGCGGGACTCGCTCTCGATCCTCGACCAACTGCTCGCCGGTGCCGGTCCGGCCGGGGTCACGTACTCGATGGCGGTGGGGCTGCTGGGGGTCACGGATTCGGCTCTGCTGGACGACATGATGGACTCCCTCGCCGTCGGGGACGCTGCCGCCGTGTACTCGACCATCGACCGGGTGGTGGAGGCGGGCCACGACCCGAGGCGGTTCGCCGCTGACCTGCTGGATCGGTTCCGCGATCTGATGGTCATCGACTCGGTGCCCGATGCAGCCGAGAAGGGTCTGGTCGATTACCCCGCCGACCAGGCCGACCGGATGACCGACCAGTCCAGGCGGATCGGGACGGCCAGCCTCGTCCGGTTCGCCGACATCACCCACACCACCCTGACCGAGATGCGCGGCACCACCTCGCCGCGGTTGATGCTCGAGTTGCTGTGCGCCCGGATGCTGCTGCCCGATGCCAGCTCCGACGGCGCGGCGTTGCTCCAGCGGCTGGAGCGGCTGGAGCGGCGCCAGGGCATGGGACTCAGTTCCGAGACCGGCGCACCGCCCGCGGTTGCGGCGGTCGCCCCGGCAGCGTCTGCCGTGCCGGTTGCGCCGGTGCCGGTTGCGCCGCCGCCTGTTTCGGCTGCGCCGCCCACTCGCTCGGTGCAGAGCGCCAAGCCGGACCGACCGGCCGCGGCCGCAACTCCAGCTGAACCGACCACGACAGAGCCGGCAACCCCGGAGCCGGCAACGCCAGAGCCGGCAACGCCACCTCCACCGACCCCAGAGCCGCCGACCCCAGAGCGCCCGACCCCAGAGCCGACGGTGCCCGAGCCGACAGTGCCCGAGCCGACAGTGC
>JBBQFE010000002.1:0-24193 GCA_038321605.1 Mycobacteriales bacterium
TAGACAGCATCTTCTGGTGCAGCAGCGGCCGGCCCAGCGGCGACGGCATCACCACGACGACCGGCAGCCCAGGTTCGATCAGCGCGATCGGGCCGTGTTTGAGCTCGCCGGCCGGAAAACCCTCGGCGTGCATGTAGGCGAGTTCCTTCAGCTTCAGCGCACCCTCCATGGCGACCGGGTAGCCGACGTGCCGGCCAAGGAACAGGATCGCCTTGGCATCGGCGATCTCACGCGCCAGGGTGCGGATGTCCTCGATGCCGTCCAGCGTGCGGCTGATCTGGTCGGGCATCGCCGCCAGTGCCGCGTACTCGGCCGCGATCTCGTCGCCGTACTTCGTGCCCCGGGCCTGGGCCAGCGCGAGACCGACCAGCAGCCCGGCGGCCACCTGCGAGGTGAACGTCTTGGTCGCCGCAACGCCGATCTCGGGCCCGGCGTGGGTGTAGAGCACCGCATCGGATTCGCGCGGGATCTGCGCGCCGTTGGTGTTGCAGATGGCCAGCACGGTGGCCCGCTGGTCCTTGGCGTGGCGGACCGCCTCGAGGGTGTCGGCGGTTTCACCGGACTGGCTGATGGCGACCACCAGGGTCTGCCGGTCCAGCACCGGGTCGCGGTAACGGAACTCCGACGCGAACTCGATCTCCACCGGGATGCGGGTCCAGTGCTCGATGGCGTGCTTGGCGATCAGCCCGGCGTGGTAGGCCGAGCCACAGGCCACGACGAAGACCTTGTCCACCTCGCGGAGCACACCGGCATCCAGGCGCTGCTCGTCCAGCACGATCTGGCCGTTGCGGAAGTGTGACCGCAGGGTGTCCGCGACGGCTACCGGCTGCTCCTGGATCTCCTTGAGCATGAAGTAGTCGTAGCCACCCTTCTCCGCGGCCGACAGATCCCAGTCGATGGTGAAGCGGGTGCCCTCGACGGGGGCACCGTGAAAGTCGGTGATGTGGTAGCCGGACCGGCTGATCTCCACCACCTGGTCCTGGCCCAGTTCCACGGCCTGGGAGGTGAACTCGATGAAGGCGGCGACGTCGGAGCCGAGAAAGGTCTCGCCGTCGCCGATGCCCAGCACGAGCGGCGAGTTGCGTCGGGCGGCCACGATGGAATCGGGGTTGTCCCGGTCCAGCAGCACCAGCGTGAAGGCCCCCTGCAGGCGCAGGCACACCCCGCGCACGGCGCTGGCCAGGTCCGGTGCACCGTTGGCGAGTTCGGCTGCCACCAGGTGGGCCACGGTCTCGGAGTCGGTGTCCGAGACGAACTCCACGCCGGCACTTTCCAGCTCGGCCTGCAGCTCGTTAAAGTTCTCGATGATGCCGTTGTGGACGACCGCGACCCGACCGGAACTGTCCGAGTGCGGATGGGCGTTGCGGTCGTTCGGTGCGCCGTGGGTGGCCCACCGGGTGTGCCCCATCCCGATGGTGCCGGTGACGGTGGCGTGGGCGAGCTCGCGGTCGAGGTTCTCGATCCGGCCGGCCTTCTTCACGGTCTGCAGGACGCCGTCGTCGGAGATCACGGCCAGCCCGGCCGAGTCGTACCCGCGGTACTCGAGCCGCCGCAATCCCTCGACCACCACCCCGAGCGCTGATCTCGATCCGACGTAACCCACGATGCCGCACATGGCCTCCAGGGTACGTGAGCGGTGCTGCCGCGACGGTCAGCTCGCCCGCTCAGACCGCCCGGACGACGTCGGCGACCCGGTGCGCGATGGCATCCGCCCGCTCCTGGGTGCCTGCCTCGACCATCACCCGGACCAGTTGCTCGGTGCCGGAGAGCCGGACCAGGATCCGGCCGCCGCTGCCGAGTTCGGCCGCCGCCACGGCCACCGCTTCGGCCACCTCCGGCGAACCGGTCACCGCTGCCTTGTCCGGAACAATCACGTTGACCAGTACCTGCGGCAGCCGCTGGACCACCGCTGCCAACTCGGCCAGGGTCGATCCGGTCTCGGCCATGCACTGCATCAGGCGCAATGAGGTCAGCAGCCCGTCGCCGGTGGTGGCGGCATCGGTGAAGATGACGTGCCCGGACTGCTCGCCGCCCAGGCTCAGTTGCTTGTCGGTCAGCGCCTCGAGGACGTAACGGTCACCCACCGCGGTGGTCAGCACGTCGATGCCGGCGGCCCGCATCGCATGGTGGAAGCCGAGGTTGCTCATCACGGTCGCCACCACGGTGTTGTCGATCAGCAGCCCCTGTCGTTTCAACGAGCCGGCGCAGACCGCCAGGATCTGGTCGCCGTCGACGATCTCACCGGTGGCGTCGACGGCCAGGCAACGGTCGGCGTCGCCGTCGAGGGCGATGCCCAGGTCGGCGCCGTGCGCCAGCACCTGCGCACCTAGTCCGCCGATGTGGGTCGAGCCGACTCCGTCGTTGATGTTCAGTCCGTCGGGATCTGCCGCCACCACCACCACGTCCGCGCCGGCCTGCTCATAGAGCGTCTGGGCGATCATCGACGCCGCCCCGTTGGCACAGTCGACCACCAGGCGGAGCCCGCTCAGATCGGCCGGTGCTGCGGACAACAGGTGCTTGAGGTACTGCTGGGCGCCGTCCGTCTGGACGATGACCCGTCCGACCGCGGCCCCGGTCGGACGCGGAGTGGTCCAGCCACGATCCAGTTCGGCCTCGATCTCGGCCTCGATGTCATCGCCGAGCTTGGTGCCGCCGCGGGCGAAGAGCTTCACGCCGTTGTCGGGCATCGGGTTGTGGCTGGCCGACAGCATGACGCCGATGTCGGCCCCGTACAGGCCGGTCAGATAAGCCACGGCGGGCGTCGTGAGGACCCCGACCTGCTTAACGTCGGCGCCCGCCGAGGTCAGCCCGGCGATCACTGCCGCCTCGAGCATGCCGCTGGAGACCCGAGGGTCGCAGCCCACTACGGCGACGGGGCGGTGTGAGCCGTCGTGAGACACCAACACCCGAGCGGCGGCACTGGCGGTGGCCAGTGCCAGCTCGGGTGTCAGGTCGGCGTTCGCGATACCGCGAATGCCATCGGTTCCGAAATACTTTCCCATAAAAGAGAGAGCGAACCGATTAACGCTTCGAGTACTGAGGCGCCTTACGGGCCTTCTTCAGACCGTACTTCTTACGCTCCTTGATCCGCGAGTCGCGGGTCAGGAAGCCGGCCTTCTTCAGCGCGGGGCGGTCATCAGGCTCCAGCGAGATCAGCGCACGCGAGATCGCGAGGCGGAGCGCGCCGGCCTGACCGGTGATGCCGCCGCCGATGAGGCTGGCGATGACGTCGTACGTGTCGGCCTTCTCCAGGGTCACGAACGGCTCACGGATGAGCTGCTGGTGCACCTTGTTCGGGAAGTAGTTCTCCATGGTGCGGCCGTTCAGCGTGAACTGGCCGGTGCCGGGAATGAGGCGCACCCGGACGATGGCCTCTTTGCGACGGCCGACGATCGGAACGGGGGTGGCGCCGGGAATGGGGGTACTCAACTCAAGTCTCCTAGATACCGATGTAGACAGTGCCCGCGCGTTACTGCGCGACCTGCTTGATCTGATAGGCCTGCGGGCTCTGCGCGGCGTGCGGGTGCTCAGGTCCGGCGTAGACCTTGAGCTTCTTGAGCTGGGCGCGTCCCAGGGTGTTCTTGGGCAGCATGCCCTTGACCGCCAGCTCGACCAGTCGCTCGGGCTTCGTGTCGAGCAGTTCGCCCACGGTGCGCTTGGACAGCCCGCCCGGGTAACCGGAGTGGCGGTAGCGGAACTCGCCGAGCTTGGACGGCGTCACGGCGATCTTGTCGGCGTTGACGATGATGACGAAGTCGCCGGTGTCGACGTGCAGTGCGAACTGGGGCTTGTGCTTGCCACGCAGCAGAGTCGCGGCCTGGCTGGCGAGCCGGCCGAGGACGACGTCGGCGGCGTCGATCACATGCCACTCGCGGGTGATTTCACCGGGCTTCGGGTTGTAGGTAGACAACAGTCACTCTCTCTAATCGGTCTTCACGACGCCGTGGCGCCGCCCCCACGGTCCCACCGGAGGATTCCGGTGATCAACCCTGAGACATGGCCGTCGATGTGTCATGAGAATCCGCTCGACAATGCCCACCGCCTTCGCGGGCGGCAAAGCAACGAGCCGGCACAACACACCAGCGAGTGACGATACCGCCGACACCGCGGCCCGACCAAATCCGGGCTGATCAGGCATGCTCAGACGCACCGCCGAACGGGCCTGCTCACTGTCTCAGCGGGCCCGGACCACCCTGGCGGCGTCGAAGACCGGCTCGGTGGATTCGAGGACGACCCCGTCGGCGCCGAAGATCAGAAAGCGATCGAACCGGCGCGCGAACCACCGGTCGTGGGTCACGGAGATGACCGTGCCCTCGAATGATTCCAGCGCATCTTCCAAGGCCTCGGCCGAGAGCACGTCGAGGTTGTCGGTCGGCTCGTCGAGCAGCAGCAGGGTCGCGCCGGAGAGTTCCAGCAACAGGATCTGGAACCGGGCCTGCTGGCCACCGGACAGCGTCCTGAAGGTCTGATCTCCGGCCTGGTTGAGCTCGTAGCGCCGCAGGGCACCCATCGCCCGTCCGCGATCCACCCCGGGCCGACCGGGCTCACCATGCCAGAGCAGGTCGACCAGCGTTCGATCCATCCATTCGGGGTGGGTGTGCGTCTGCGCGAAGAGCCCGGGCACCACCCGGGCACCGAGCCGCCAGGACCCCGAGTGCCGCACCGTGTCCCCGCCGAGCAGCCGCAGGAAGTGAGACTTGCCGGCACCGTTGGACCCGAGCACGGCAAGTCTCTCGCCGTAGAAGATCTCGGTCGAGAACGGCTTCATCAGGCCGGTCAGCTCAAGATCCTGCGTGGTCACCGCACGGATTCCGGTCCGTCCACCCCGCAACCGCATCGATACGTTCTGCTCCTCGGGCCGGTCCGGCGGCGGTCCCTCCGCCTCGAACTTGGCCAGCCGGGTCTGCATGGCGCGGTAGCGCGAGGCCATGTCCGGTGAGATCTTGGCCTGCTGCTGCAGGGTCCTGGTCAGCTCGACGAGTCGTGCGTGCTCCTCCTCCCAGCGCCGGCGCAGTTCGGCCATCCGGTCGTGTCGATCCAGCCGCGCCTGGTGATACGAGGCGAAACCACCGCCGTGCACCCAGGCGGCGCCGCCTTCCACGGTGACGACCCGGTCGGCGACCTCGGCCAGCAACTGCCGGTCGTGGCTGACGAACAGCACGGTCTTGGTGGTCTGCTGCAACTGCTGCTCGAGCCAGATCTTGCCGGGAACATCGAGGTAGTTGTCAGGTTCGTCGAGCAGCAGCACCTCGGCGGGGCCGCGCAACAGGGCCTCCAGGGCGAGCCGTTTCTGCTCGCCACCGGACAACGTCGCGATCTCGCGGTACTTGCAGGACTCGAAGCCGATCCCCAGGGCAGCCACCGTGACGGTGTCCATCAGCACGTCGGCGTCGTAACCACCGGCGTCACCCCAGGCCGTCAGTGCGTGCGCATACCGCATCTGGGTCTTCTCATCGTCGACGTCCATCATCGCCAGCTCCGCGGCGTTCAGGTCGGCCCAGGCAGCAACGATGCCCGGCGCCGCCAGCGCGATCAGAAACTCCTGGACGGTCGTCGAATCACGCACCGACCCGATGAACTGACGCATCACGCCGAGGCCACCGGAGCGGGCGACCGCTCCGGTCTGCGGCACCAGATCACCGGCGATCAGACGCAGCAGCGTGGTCTTGCCCGCACCGTTGGCGCCGACCAGAGCAGCCTTGGCCCCGTCACCCACCCGGAAACTGACGTCGTCGAGCAGCACCCGCCCGTCGGACAGTTGATGCCGGACGGACTGTACGTCTATGTATCCCACGCGCTCATTCTCCCAGTCGGTCGGCGGCGGGCACACCGAACCGGGCGCCTGGCGGACGGCGTCCGGGCCGTTCCCAGTCTGACGGTTCGCGCGAATTATTTTGTTGTTGGGCACAATCGAGGGCATGGTCACTGCAGCGGAGCTTCCCGATGCCAGGTTCAACGCCGATCCGGTCGGCGAGCTACTGGCCGCGCTACCGCCGGGGACGGTCATCACCGACCCCGACATCATGCAGCGCTACCGGTATGACTGGGCCAGGGACGACAAGGCCGGCCATCCGCTGGCGGTGGTGCGACCCACCGATGCGGCTCAGGTCCAGGTGACGATGCGCTGGGCGTACAAGTACCGCATTCCAGTGGTCCCACGCGGCGCGGGCAGCGGCCTGTCGGGCGGCTCGTCGGCGGTCACCGGTGGCATCGTGCTGTCCACCGAGCGGATGACCGCGATCGAGATCGACACCACGGCACGGGTGGCGGTGGTGGAACCCGGTGCCCTGAATGCTGCGGTCAAGGCGGCCGCCCACGCAGAGGGCCTGTGGTACCCGCCGGACCCGTCCTCGTTCGAGATGTGCTCCATCGGCGGCAACATCGCCACCAACGCCGGCGGCCTGTGCTGCGTCAAGTACGGGGTGACCACCGACTACGTGCTCGGTCTGGACCTGGTGCTGGCCGACGGCACCGCGATCACCCTGGGTGGCAAGCGCCTCAAGGACGTGGCCGGGCTGTCGTTGCTCAAACTCTTCGTGGGCAGCGAGGGAACGCTCGGCATCGTGACTCGGGCCATCCTGCGGTTGTTACCCGCCCAGCACCCGCCCTGCACGATGGTCGCGCTGTTCGGCTCGGTGACCGAGGCCGCCGAAGCCGTCGTGGCCATCAGCGCCACCATGCGACCGGCGATGTTGGAGCTGATGGACGGCGCGTCGATCAATGCGGTGGAGGACTTTCTCTCGATGGGACTGGACCGAACCGCCGGTGCGCTGCTGCTGGCCCAGTCCGACATCGGCGGTGCTTCCGCCGCCGCCGAGATCGCCGAGATCGAAAGGATCTGCCGGGCCAAGGGCGCGCGAGAGTCGTTCAGCACCGATGACCCCGCTGAGGGCGAGGCATTCGCGATGGCACGCCGCGCGGCGTTCCCGGCGGTCGAACGACGCGGCTCCCTGATGTTGGAGGACGTCGGGGTGGCGGTGTCGCTACTACCTCAACTGTTGGCCGAGATCGCCGCCATCTCCGAGCGTCTCGGGGTGGAGATTCCGACCGTGGCCCATGCCGGTGACGGCAACACCCACCCGATCGTGGTGTACAACTCCAGCGACCCCGAGTCCTGCCGCAAGGCCCGATTGGCCTTCGACGAGATCATGAGTACCGCGATCGCGCTGGGTGGCACGATCACCGGTGAGCACGGGGTGGGTCGGCTGAAGAAGAGCCATCTCGCCGATCAGCTCGGACCGGACGTCATGGAGATCAGCCACCGCATCAAGAATGCCCTTGATCCGATGGGGATTCTGAATCCAGGTGCGGTGCTGTAGCAATTTCGCGCCGCACTGGTCGGCCGCGGAACTCACAGCTGGCGTGCATCCAACCGTGACCGGACCATAGCGGCAACTTGACCCGTTGATCACTAAAGTCACGGTCAATGACGACCGGAAGCTGGCTCTGTGTCACCGTCGCGGTCGCGCTCGCGCTCGTCGACTGGACCTCGATCGTCTACGGCCGGCGGCTCGTCGATCTGATCGTGAAACCGTTGGTGCCGGCGTCCCTGATGGTTGCGGCGCTACTGGCGCACCCGGTCCAGCACGGGGTTCAGCTGCCGCTGGTACTGGCCCTGGCCTTCGGCACCGCCGGTGATCTGGCGCCGGTTGCACGGGAACCGATCTCACACACCGTGCTGTGGCAGCAAACTCGAAACCGGTTCTTCATTGCGGGCCTGACCAGCTTTCTGCTGGTGCATGTGCTGTATGCGGTGGCGATGCTGGCACACGACGTCGACTGGCCCAGCGCGGTTTTCGGCCTGGCGCTGGTGTTCTTGAGCATCGGTGCCTGCGGCCAGCGGATCGTCCGGGGTGCCTACCGGCAGGGTGGCAGACCGTTGGCAGTCGCCGTGACCTGCTACGTGGTCGCGATGGGCGCCTCGGTGACCCTCGGCGTCGGCACCAACTCGCTGCTGATCGCCTACGGCAGCGTGCTCTTCGCAGGCTCCGACCTGGTGCTCGCCTACGACCGCTTCGTCAAGGCGCGTAGCTGGTCGAGGATCACCGTCATCGTCAGCTATCACTTGGCGCAGGTGGCGTTGCTGATCGGGTTGGTGCGCTGAGTCCGTCCTGACCAGCGCCGTAAGCTGCTGCTCATGCCACGTCGCCCGACCCGAACCGTGCCCACCCTGCTGCTTCACGGTATCGACGGTTCCGGTCCGGAGCACTGGCAGCACTGGCTTGCAGGCAAGCTGACCGAGGCCGGGCGCGAGGTGCGGTTCCCGGTGCTCCCCGGCGCCGCGTCCCCGGTGCTCGACGACTGGTTGACGGCGCTGAAAGCGGCGCTGCAGGGGCTGCCCGACGATGGCTTCGACGTGGTCGCACACTCGCTGGGCGCCGCGCTGTGGATGCATCACGCGATCGCGCCCGGCGACTCCCCCCGACCGGCCCGGGTGGCGCTGGTGGCGTTGCCCGCGAGCGACCTGATTCCCGCTGTGGCATCGTCGTTCGTCCCGGTGCCGATGGACATCGACGCCATTCGTAAGGCTGCGGACGGAACGGTACTGGTCGGCGCCGACAACGACCCGTTCTGCCCCGGTGGTATCGCCCGGGTCTACGGCGCGCGGTTGAAGATGGCGGTCACGGTGGTCGCCGGTGGCGGTCACCTCAACACCGAATCCGGTTATGGACCCTGGCCGGCCGTGCTCGACTGGTGCGGCCGCGACAACCTGGCCTTCATCGGCTGATCGCTCCGCGGTGCCAGCCGTTAGGGTGCCGACGGCCAGGGTGCCGGCCGTCAGGGTGACCAAGTCAGGGTGACGTCAGCGGTCCCCGGACCGCGCGGCTCTGCACTGCCCGCGCAGCCAGTTCGGTGTCATCGGGGTAGCCGACCTCGGCCAGCGTCAGCCCGTGCGGTGGCGCGACGGTGATCTCGTCGCTACGGGAGCTGCGGCTGAGCAGGGATGCTGGCCAGTCGATGTCGCGCCGGCCCTCCCCTACTGCACAGAGTGCGCCGACCAGTGATCGCACCATGGAGTGGCAGAACGCATCGGCCCGGACGCTGACGTCGATCAGGGAGCCGGAACGCCGAACACTCAGGTGCTGCAGGGTACGAATCGCGGTCGCTCCCTCACGTCGCCGGCAGAAGGCCACGAAGTCGTTGAGCCCGAGCAGGTGCTGTGCGGCGGCATCCATCGCCTCGACGTCCAACGTCCGCCGCCAACCCACGGTGTCACGTCGCCGGACGGGATCGACACCGGCGTCAGCATCACTCAGGCGGTAGCTGTAGCGACGCCAGACCGCGCTGAAGCGAGCGTCGAAACCCGCAGGGGCGGGCGACATGGCCCAGACCCGGACATCGGGCGGCAGCAGGCCGGCGAGCCGTCGCAGGCCCGCCGCCGCCTGCTCCTGGTAGCTCTCCAGCGCCACGTCGCAGTGCGCGACCTGACCGCTGGCGTGTACCCCGGCATCGGTGCGCCCGGCGACCGTCAGCCGGATGGGAGCGGCGGCGCCGACCCGGAACAGCGTCGACAGGGCCGCCTCGAGCACACCCTGCACGGTGCGTCGGTCGGGTTGCACCGCCCAGCCGGAAAAGTCGGTGCCGTCGTAGGCGAGGTCGAGCCGCAGCCTCAGCTCAGCCAACGTCGAGCACCTCCCGGATTCGCCAACCGCACATTCACCGCACCCGGCTGCCCGGCGTCCGCCGGCGCCGGCGGCTCAATTGGCTGAGCCCGCCTCCTGCAACTGCCAGGAAACGGGCTCAGCGGGGCTGGTGCGGTGTTACCTACTTCTCGGTCTTGTCCTCGTCGGCCTTGGCAGCCGCTGCGTCATCATCAGACGTCGCGTCCTCGGCAGACGTTGCGTCCTCGGCGGTGTCCACCTCGGCGGCGTCGCCTTCGATGACATCCAGACCAGCGTCCTCGTCCGTGCCATCGGACTCGTCGAGTGACTTGGCCTCTGCCGCGTCCGCTGCCACCTTGGCTGCGGTAGCGGACTCGCCCTTGGCGTCCTCGGCGATCTCGGCGGTGCGGCCGGTGGGGGCCTTTGCCGGAGCGACCTTGGTGCCACGGGACCGCTCTGCCTCGCGAACCACCTTCGCCGCGGCCGAAAGCTCCTCGACCAGTTCGATGACGGCCATCGGGGCGTTGTCGCCCTTGCGGGGGTTCACCTTGATGATCCGGGTGTAGCCACCCGGACGCTCGGCCATCTTGGGGCCGATCTCGGCGAACAACTTGTGCACGACGTCCTTGTCCCGAATGACGGTCATCACCTGGCGACGAGCATGCAGATCACCGCGACGCGCGAAGGTGATCAGCTTCTCGGCCAGCGGACGGAGCCGCTTGGCCTTCGCCTCGGTGGTGGTGATCCGGTCGTGCTCGAACAGGGCGGTAGCCAGGTTCGCGAGCATCAAGCGCTCGTGTGCCGGACCGCCGCCGAGGCGGGGACCCTTGGTAGGCGTAGGCATTACTTGCTCCTAGTTATGAATTCGGTGGTCCGCACCCGCTCGAACGACCAGCGGAGGGCGGGGGCGGGCAGGTGTTAGAGCTCTTCGGTCTCGGCGTAGTCAGCGTCGTCGGTGAAGTCGTCGCTGCCGTAGGAATCGACGACGGCGTTCAGGTCGAACCCGGGCGGGCTGTCCTTGAGGGCCAGACCCAGACCGTGCAGCTTGACCTTGACCTCGTCGATCGACTTCGAGCCGAAGTTGCGGATGTCGAGCAGATCGGCCTCGCTACGTCCGACGAGTTCACCCACCGTGTGGATGCCCTCGCGCTTGAGGCAGTTGTAGGACCGGACCGTCAGGTCGAGCTCCTCGATCGGCATCGAGAACGCGGCGATGTCGGCAACCTCGGTCGGCGACGGGCCGACGTCGATGCCCTCGGCCTCCTCGTTCAGCTCACGCAGCAGGCCGAAGAGCTCGACCAGCGTGTGACCGGCCGAAGCCACGGCGTCACGGGGGCTGATGGAGGACTTGGTCTCGACGTCGACGACCAGACGGTCGAAGTCGGTGCGCTGCTCGACCCGGGTGGCCTCGACCGCGTAGGTCACCTTGAGGACCGGCGAATAGATCGAGTCGACCGGGATCCGGCCGATCTCCTGGCCGGGCTGCTTGTTCTGCACGGCGGTGACGTAGCCACGGCCACGCTCGACGACCAGCTCGATCTCGAGCCGGCCCTTCTTGTTGATGGTGGCGATCTTCAGATCGGGGTTGTGCACGGTGACACCGGCCGGTGGGGCGATGTCGGCGGCGGTGACCTCACCGGGTCCCTGCTTGCGCAGGTACATGACGACCGGCTCGTCGGAGTCCGAGGACACGACCAGTTCCTTGAGGTTCAGGATCAGGTCGGTGACATCCTCCTTGACGCCCTCGACGGTGGTGAACTCGTGCAGCACGCCGTCGATGCGGATGCTGGTCACGGCCGCGCCGGGGATGGAGGAGATCAAGGTGCGGCGCAGCGAGTTACCGAGGGTGTAACCGAAACCGGGTTCGAGCGGCTCGATGACGAACTTCGAGCGGTTGTCGGCGATGACCTCTTCGCTGAGGGTGGGACGCTGTGAGATGAGCAAGGTGGAACTCCCTGATGTTGTGGGCGACCGCTATATGACGCCCGGGAAAGTATTCAGTTGTGCCGCCGCGCCCCGTACGGCCAGGTCCGACCGGACCCGGACCGTACGAGGAGTCGGCGGGGTGAGCTACTACTTGGAGTAGAGCTCGACGATCAGCTGCTCCGACAAGGGGATGTCGATCTGGGCGCGCTCGGGCAACTGGTGCACGAGGATGCGCAGCCTGGACGGCACGATCTGCAGCCAGGCCGGAACCGGCCGGTCGCCCAGGGTCTCGCGGGCGATCAGGAACGGCGTGGTCTCCAGCGACTTCGGCTTGACATCGATGATGTCCAGCGGCGACACCCGGTAGCTGGGGATGTCGACCTTGTGGCCGTTGACGATGAAGTGACCGTGGTTCACCAGCTGGCGGGCGGCGCGACGGGTGCGTGCCAGACCTGCCCGGTAGACCACGTTGTCGAGGCGGGACTCGAGGATCTGCAGCAGGTTGTCACCGGTCTTGCCGTTGCGGCGGGTGGCTTCCTGGTAGTAGTTGCGGAACTGCTTCTCGAGCACGCCGTAGGAGTACTTGGCCTTCTGCTTCTCCTGCAGCTGGAGCAGGTATTCGCTCTGCTTGATGCGTGCGCGGCCGTGCTGGCCGGGCGGGAAGGGGCGACGCTCGAATGCGGCGTCACCGCCGACGAGGTCAACGTTGAGGCGACGCGAGATGCGGGTCGCGGGTCCGGTGTAACGAGCCATGTCGAATTCTCTCCTCTACCAGTTTCTCGTCAGACCCGGCGCCGCTTGGACGGGCGGCAGCCGTTGTGCGGCTGGGGAGTGACATCTGAAATGGTGCCGACCTCGAGGCCAGTGGCCTGCAGCGAACGGATTGCGGTCTCGCGGCCTGAACCCGGGCCCTTGACGAAGACGTCGACCTTGCGGACGCCGTGCTCCTGGGCCTTGCGGGCGGCGGACTCCGCTGCCATCTGGGCGGCGAACGGAGTCGACTTGCGGGATCCCTTGAAGCCGACGTGGCCGGCCGAGGCCCAGCTGATCACGTTGCCCTGGGGGTCGGTGATGGAGACGATCGTGTTGTTGAAGGTGCTCTTGATGTGAGCGTGTCCGTGCGCAACGTTCTTCTTCTCTTTGCGCCGGACCTTCTTTACGGCGCCAGCGCCGCGGGTCTTGGGAGGCATAAGCCGAGTTTCTCCTGAGTGTTTTGGAAACGAAGTTGGGACGTACGGCAGCGCTCCCGTTGAAGCACGGGACCCGCCGGCTGTGCAGCGCCGAGCGACCACGCCGGCGCGAGCACCGGCGAGAGCGACCGACTACTTGGCCTTCTTCTTGCCGGCCATGGTCTTCTTCGGGCCCTTGCGGGTGCGGGCGTTGGTCTTCGTGCGCTGCCCGTGCACCGGCAGTCCGCGACGGTGCCGCAGACCCTGGTAGCAGCCGATCTCGATCTTGCGGCGAATGTCGGCGGCAACCTCGCGGCGGAGGTCACCCTCGATCTTGTAGTTACCTTCGAGGTGCGCGCGAAGCTTGACCAGATCTTCATCGGTCAGGTCGCGGGCCCGCAGGTCCGGGCTGATGCCGGTTGCCTCGAGGGTCGCTTCGGAACGCGTGCGTCCGACGCCGTAGATGTAGGTGAGAGCGATGACCATCCGCTTTTCGCGGGGCAGGTCGACTCCGGCAAGACGTGCCATACGGGGCAATCTCCTTCGTTTCTTCGGAGGTCTTGTGCGCATCCGTCCGGTCGTGCCCTGCTCATTTCTGAGCCGACCGGCCCCGGCCTCCGACCGGGGGTGACCCGGACTACGCCGGATGTGATCCGGTGCGGTCCGAGAGGATTGCGCTTGCTAGGGGGTACTACTGGTCGAACTACGGTGCTGAGCTCAGCCCTGGCGCTGCTTGTGGCGCAGGTTTTCGCAGATGACCATCACGCGGCCGTGGCGACGGATGACCTTGCACTTGTCGCAGATCGGCTTGACGCTCGGCTTGACCTTCACGGTCTCACTCCTGATGTGTTGCGCGGCGGCTGGATCCTCGCGGATCCGGGCCAACTTGAAATCGGGTGACTTACTTGTACCGGTAGACGATGCGTCCACGGGTGAGGTCGTAGGGCGACAGTTCCACGACTACCCGGTCCTCGGGGAGGATCCGGATGTAGTGCTGACGCATCTTGCCGCTGATGTGAGCGAGCACCTTGTGTCCGTTGCTCAGTTCCACCCGGAACATCGCATTGGGCAGTGGCTCGACCACTCGTCCTTCGACCTCGATGGCCCCATCTTTCTTGGCCATAACCTCCGCTTTTCTGTTTGCACCACAGCAAGCTGTGGAACTCGTCGACCTGCATTCTCGGACGCACCGGTACCGCCACCGGAAGATTGGCATCCACCTGGGCCGTACATCGTCGTCCAGCGCTACCGATGAGGGCCGGATCCCGCTCGCGGCCACAGCGAGCTGACCTGTAAATTCACAGGGCAAGAAACCGGCGGCATGCGCCAGACGATGAGTCTACGGCCTCAGCGGGCGCATCGCCAAAACGGGTCCAGATCGCCTCAGATCGCTGACGGGTCCTCATCCGAAGGGGCCGGCTCGGGCGGTGGGGCCAGTGCTCCGGCAAGGGCGTCGACCGCGGCGTCGGACGGCGAAACCGCCTGCTGGTTGGCGGCCTGGAGCTCGTCGTAGACCTCCTGCCGGTGCACCTGGACCGACCGGGGCGCGTCGATACCGATCCGGACGGCGTCACCACGGACCTCGAACACAGTCACGGTCACGTCGTCGCCAACGACGATGCTCTCGCCTACGCGGCGGGTAAGGATAAGCAAGATGTCGCTCCTGCATCAGGTCGGTCCCGGTGCGGACCTTGCGACAACGCTAGCTTGCCTGGGCGACCAGTGGCGCGCGCAGGGGCAGTCGCGCGTCGTCCAGGATCACCTGGACCGCACGACCGGACTCCGGAATCATGACAATCGGTGCCATCAGATTGGCAGTCGCGTCCGCGATACCGTCCTTGACCGCGACGATCACCAGCACCTGAAGCTCCACATCGGCCACCTGGCCGAGGGCAGCGACGTCGGCCTCGGTCACGTCCGGGCAGTAGTCGGGAAAACATCCGGCAGGCGGCATGACGATGAAGCGCAGCTCCGGACGGAGCACCGAGCGCATCGTGAAGAGCGTCCCCGCGGGGTCAATCGGGACCAGCGAGAAATCAAGGTCGTCGGGGAATCCAGGCATCGGTTCGACGAAGGCGATCCGGCGGGACCGGTCAGCCGAGTCGAGGGCCGAAAGCTCGATGATGGGCTCCACGGCAGGCTTGGTCAGGGTGGTCATGCTCACCTCAGAAAGTCGAGTAGGGAGGTCTGGCGGACCTTGGCGGTGGTGGCCAGCGCGGCCTGGTAGGACGCATCGGCAGCCGACACCTTGATCGCCATGTCGGCGAGGTCGATGTCCTGGATGTCGGACAGCTGCGAGGTGCGCTGCACGGTGTTGGTGGAGTTGACCAGCTGGGTGTTCTGGACCCGCTGGTACAGCGCACCGGCCAGGCCACGCTGGCTGGTGATGGTCGTCGTCGCGGCGTCCAGCTTGGCCAGGTCGCCGGTCAGGTTGGTGGGATTGGAGACCAGGTCTGCCGAGATGCTCGACAGCACGTCGAAGAGGTTCGAGCCGTTCGCTCCATACACGGTCGTTCCCAACTGGTTGATCGCCACCGAGGTGTTTGCTCCGACGCTCCGGCTCACCGTTCCGGTGTCTCCGACGTAGGACCCGGACGCGTCGAAGGCCTGGGTACCGGCGGTGGTGCCGCCGAAGATCGGTCGGCCGAGGTAGCTGGAATTGGCCAGCGCGAGGGTGGACTGTCGGATCTGGTCGACCTGCTGGGCGAGCGCCTGGTAGGACGACGGGTTGTTCGCGCCGGCGTTGAGGCCTTGCAGGACCAGGGTCCGGACCTGCTGCAGCTGGGTGACGGTGCTTCCGAGCGCGGAGTCGGTGGTGGTGAGCCAGCCGATCGCGTCGCCGGCATTGCTCTGATATTGAGTCAACCGTTTCAACTCCCCACGCAGACCCAGCGCCGTCGAGGTCCCGGTAGGCGAGTCCGAGGGCTTGGTGATCTGCCGGCCGGATGACATCTGCGCCTGCAGATCGGCAAGCCGGGAGGCCGCTGTCTGCAGGCCCACCAGTGACGCGTACGAGGCTGATCCCTCGGTAACCCGCATGTCTACAGCCCTACCCGTCCGGTGCGGTTGATCAAGGTGTCCAGCGTTTCATCCACGGTGGTCAGCACCCGTGCCGATGCCTGGTAGGCCCGCTGGTAGATGAGCATGTTGGAGGTCTCCTCGTCCAGGCTCACGCCCGAGACCGACTGGGCCTGGGCGTTGACGCTGGTCACGACAGCCGACTGGACGGAGGCCGCCTGCCCGGCGCGCTGGACCTGGGAGGCCAGGGTGCTGATCAGGTCGGCATAGCTGCTGTCCGCGCCGCCGGATTTCGTGCCGAAGGCCGCGAGGGCGAAGGCGGTGCCGGCTCCGAGGTTACCGCCGGACGTCGCCGAGGCCGCGATCTTGGACGGGTCGGTGATCGCCACCGCGATGGTGGCTGCGGTGGTCCCCGAGAAGAACTGTCCGCCGGGCGTACCGGAGAGGTCGAAGCCTGCCTGGTGCGCGGTGTTGACCGTGCCGGCCAGCGCTGCGGCAACCGCATCCAGCTTGGCGGTGTAGGCGGGCAGCGTGGTGCTCAAGGTGTCGATCAGGCCCTGGGCGACGCCGCCGGCAGGTCCCGCCGCGACCGAGTTGACCGTCAGCGTGTTCGAGGAGGTGCGGGCGACGACTGCTGCGACGCTGCCCAGGACCAGTGACTGACCACCGAGCGTGACGGTCGCGCTGCCGTCCGGTTGCAGGGTCGACTTCGCGCCGACCGAGTTGGCCAGCTTGAGCAGCAGCACGTCGCGCTGATCGGCCAGCGAGTTGGTGTTGGCGCCGGTCGCGGTACCGACCGCGATGGCCCCGTTGATCTGGGCGAGCGAGCTCGCGGCGGTGTTGATGTCGACCACGGTCTGGTCGAGGTTCGCAGTGGCACTGGAGGCCAGGTCGGTCAGCGCGCCGCTCGTCGAATTCAGCGTGGCGGCCACCGTAGCGGCGGACTGCAGCACGACCGAGCGTGCCGAGGCGTCACCGGGGTTGTTGGCCACCGCCGACCAGGAGTTCCAGAGGTTGTTCAGCTGCTCGGCCAGTCCGGTGTCCGTCGGCTCGTTGAATAGCGACTGGACGTCGGACAGTTGAGCGGAGGCGGTGCTCGCCTGACTGTTGCGATCCTGCTCGGTCCGCACGCGGGCCTGCAGCACGATGTCGTTGAGACGGCTGGTACCGCCGACTGTCACGCCGGTGGTCGCGCCCTGGGTGGCATACATGGCGGGGACGCCCGACACCGGCCCCACGGCGGCGAGGTCGGCGCGCTGACGGGTGTAGCCGTCGGTGTTGGCGTTGGAGATGTTCTGCCCGGTCACGTCCAGGGCGTAGCGCTGTGCGCTGAGGGCGTTCTGGGCATTGATCAGGCCGGCGAAGCTGCTCATGCCTGTTCGTCCATGATCATCGACCTGGGCGCGTTGGGGCTGGGCGCACCGTGCGCGTCGTAGGTGTCGACGGATTCGGTCAGCGTCAACATCGTTTCGCGGATGGAGCGGGCGCCGGCGCTGAGCAAGGCGCGGTTCTGGTCCGCAGCCTGATCGATCTCGGCGACCAGCGCGGTCAACTTGGTGCGATGGTCCAGCAGGATGCCCGCCCAGGGCTCGCCGGCAGCTGCTGCCAGTTCGTTCAGGCTCAGGTCGCCACCGGCGTTCAGGTCGCGCGAGATGAGTTCCACCTCGACGGCGCGCTGGACCTCGACGGCCTGCAGCTGCTCGACGACGGATTCGACCTCGCGGTTGGCCGCGGCCAGCCATTTGGCCTCACCTGCGGCAACGATCAGGCGCTCTTCCACCAACTTGAAGAGGAGCAACTCGAGTGCCTCACGCTCCTGCCAGAGCAAACTCGACAGTTCGGAGAAACCCAGCTCGGTCATTCCGGTCATCTCCGTAATCTGCGTCAGTGCCGACATGATTGGTCGTCCTCCCCTCGGTTGCACCTGTCCAATCGGCGGGGACGGACCTGACCTTAGACGGCACACCCCCTCACTTCCCGGGGTTCCGAGCAGAAATCCCTGCAAGCCTTTCCAGCCGGGCGACTTAGCAGACGACGGCCCGAGCGACGGGCGAAACTCGCAACACTCCATCCCGTGTGACGCAAGTCACTCACAGAGACCACACACACCTCTTAACAAGGGCTTCACTCTTCGCTACTGTCTGTCACGTCACCGCTACTAATCGCGGTGTAGGGCCCCGGTTAAGTCGGGGAAGAACCGGGAGACAGACACATGAGCGCAGTCGCGAGCACCGCCACCGAGACGGATGCACCTCGCCCCGACGCAGTCGCGGCTCCCGACACGGAGCAGCTGATCACGGCGAACATGCCGCTGGTCGGCCACCTGGTCCGCGAGATGATGAACCGCCTGCCGGCGCATGTGAACCGCGACGACCTGGTGTCGGCCGGCATGACCGCCCTGGTGCTCAGCGCTCGCGGCTTCGAGGCCGGACGGGGAGTTCCGTTCGCACGCTTCGCCGCCATCCGCATCCGCGGTGCCCTGCTCGACGAACTGCGCAGCATGGACTGGGCCAGCCGGACCGTCCGGGGGCGCGCTCGTGAGCTCGACACCGTGCGTACCGGGTTGACCAACACCCTCGGACGCTCCCCCAGCCCCGCCGAGCTCGCAGCGGCCATGGGCGTGAGCATCTCCGACCTCGATTCCATCGACGCCGACGTCCAGCGCGCCAGCGTGCTGAGCCTGCAGGGCTTCGCCCCCGAGACCGGCGCGGCGCTGCTACCGGACGCCCAGCGCGGACCCGAGCAGCTGCTCATCGACCGCGAGCAGATCGGCTTCCTGCACGACGCGATCGCCGAACTGCCCGAGCGACTGGCGCTGGTCGTTCGCGCCTACTTCTTCGAGCAGCGGCAGATGTCTGACATCGCAGCGGAACTCGGTGTCACCGAGTCGCGGATCTCGCAGCTCCGTTCCGAGGCGCTGGGGATGCTGCGGCACGGCATGCGCGCCCAGACCGAGACGGTAGCCGAAGGCACCGGACGTTCGGGCGCCAAGATCGCCAGCTACGCCGCGGCCGTCGCCAACCGGAGTTCGCTCGGTGCCCGGCTGTCCATCTCCACCGCCATGGGCGAAGCCGTCAGCGCCGCCTACGCCCCCTCGTACCGCTCGTTCCAGCCGGCCGCCAAGGTCGTTTCGGCCTGAGCTGTGCCTTCGGGTTCGCCGCGGAACTGCCTCGCAGAAACTCCTCCGCGAAAACCTAAAGTGCGCCTCAGAGCAGCCGATCTAAGAACTACCAACCCACGGATGGGGAGGTGGCCCGGGAGTTCCGGGCAAAGAGAAAGACTCGAATCTCAGGAGGAGAAACCATGAGTCTGCGCATCAACACCAACGTCTCAGCTCTGACCGCTTACCAGAACCTGAGCAGGAACCAGAACGAAATGGCCAGCTCGATCGAGAAGCTGTCCAGCGGTCTGCGGATCAACAAGGCTGCCGACGACGCGGCTGGCCTGTCCATCAGCCAGGGCCTGACCAGCCAGATCAACGGTCTGACCCAGGCCGTATCGAACGCGCAGGACGGTATCAACGTCTCGCAGATCGCCGATGGCGCCCTCGGCACCAGCCAGCAGATCCTGCAGCGCATGCGGACCCTCGTGGTCCAGGCCGGTAACTCCGGCACCCAGGACGCGAACTCGCTCTCCGCGATCAACTCCGAGGTCACCTCGCTGAACACCCAGCTCGACAACATCAGCAAGCAGACCAAGTTCGGCGCGACCAACCTGCTCGACGGCACGTACAACAACACCTTCCAGGTCGGCGCCAACGGTGGCGACACGGTGGCGTTGGACCTCAGCAAGGCCTCCACCCTGTCCACCGCAGTCGGCGGCACCGGTGGTGAGGACCTCACGGCCCTCAAGATCGCGGCCGGCACCTCGCCGACCACGTACAGCAGCGCCGACGCCACGGCCGACCTCGCGTCGATCGACAAGGCGATCAAGGCGATCTCCGGTGCCCGTTCCGGCATCGGCGCAGTGCAGAACCAGCTCAACTACACGGTCTCGAACCTGCAGACCGGCATCACCAACGTCACCGCTTCGCGGTCGAACCTGACCGACGCCGACCTCGCGACCGAGGTCAGCAAGATGACGCAGTCACAGATCCTGTCCCAGGCCGCCACCTCGGTGCTGGCCCAGGCGAACTCGGCCCCGCAGTCGATCCTCAAGCTGCTGCAGTAAGCCGGACGTTCCATAGCTCGAAGGTTCCACAGCTCGACAGCACCACATAACGACACACGGCGCGGTGGGAACGTCGTTTCCCACCGCGCCGTAGTCGTTGTCCGATCCAGCACCGACGAACCAGCACCGACGAACCCGCACCGACGAGAGAGGGAGCGCCCAGATGACCAGCTTCAGCATCGCGGGCCTGTCCTCGGGTATCGACACCACCTCGGTCATCAGCCAGCTGATGACCCTGGCCGCAGCTCCGCAGACAGCGTTGAAGAACCAGCTCTCCACGACGCAGTCGCAGCTCTCGGCCTACCAGGCGATCAACACCAAGATGGCGGCGGTGAAATCCGCAGCGGACGCCCTGGCGCTGGCCAGCACCTGGGGCGCCACCACCGCAAGCTCCTCGGACGCCTCGATCGTCGCCAGTGGTTCGGCCACCGCACTGGCCGGTACCGCCACCACGTTCTCGGTCACTCAGGTGGCCCGCGCCCAGACCAGCACCGCCAGCTTCACCGACGCGAGCAATGCAGCGACCGCGGCCAACGGGCTGGACGTGACCATCGGCGCCACCACGACTCACCTTTCGCTGTCGGGTAATTCCATCACCGACGTGGCCTCGGCGATCAACTCCTCAGGGCTCGGTCTGCGCGCGGCGGTGGTGAACACCAGCAGCGGCACCATCCTGCAGTTCACCGGTACGTCCAGCGGCGCCGCCGCAGCTTTCACCGTCACCGGCCTGACGTCGACCCCGCAGAACCTGGTCACCGCGCAGGATGCCTCGGTCACCGTGGGCGATCCCGCGAGCGGCGGCTACACGGTGACCAGCAGCACCAACTCGTTCACCAATGCCATCCCCGGTGTCACCTTCACCGTCAGCAAGCTGACCACCGACGCGACGATCTCGGTTGCCAACGACACCACCTCGATCTCCAAAGCGGTTTCCACCCTGGTCGCGGCAGCCAACGATGCGTTGACCACGGTCGGACAGGCCACCGCACAGGGCGCGATCCTGGCCGGTGACAACACCGTCAGCTCGCTGAGCCAAAAGCTGCTCGGAGTCATCAGTGGCGGCGCGGCCGGCCAGAGCTACTCGACCGCCGGCCTGGGCATCACCGCCACCGGTCAGGTCACCTTCGACACCAACGCCTTCAGCGCTGCCTACGCCAAGGATCCGAACGCCATCCAGAAGCTGGTGCAGACGTCGTTCGCCGCCGCCTTCTCCACGGTCGGTGCGAACGCGACCGACGGCACCAGCGGGACGCTGACCCAGCTGATCACCTCCGACAACACCCAGATCACCTCGCTGAACAAGCAGATCTCGAACTGGGACAGCAAGCTGGCGCTGCAGAAGACCAACCTGCAGGTCAAGTACGCAGCCATGGAAGCGGCACTGTCGAAGCTCAAGTCCCAGTCGAGCTACCTCAGCTCGGTGTTCAACAACCTGAACTCCTCCAGCTCGTCCAGTTCGGGCTCGAGCACGGGCTAGACCTACCTAGCCCAGCCAGCCTGTACCCACTGACCCCTTCACCCACCAGCACACCGGTCGAAAGCCGGCGACTCCGAGACGAACAGGAACCCAGACGTGACCAGTCCCGCACAGCTGCGCTACCTGGCAGACAGCGTCGGCACGGCGTCGCCCGTCCGGCTGCTGGTGATGCTCTACGACCGGCTCGTTCTGGACCTGCGCCGAGCTGCCTTCGGTCAGGACGCAGGAGACCGCGAAGCGGCCTCGGTACAGATCCGGCACGCCCAGCAGATCGTCGCCGAGCTCCGCTCCAGTCTGCGGATGGACCAGTGGGACGGAGCGGAGAACCTCGCGTCCCTGTACGGATTCATGCTCAGCGAGCTGATCGCCGTGAACCTCGATGCCGATCCGGCCCGGTTGCGCGCGGTCGAGACCATCGCCGTGGAGTTGCGAGACACCTGGCGTGAGGCTGCACTCACCGTCGCCACCGATGCTGCCGGCACCACGCACGTCGCCCGGGTCGGCTGAGCCGATGGCCGCCGGCGGCCCGAGCTGGGATGAGGTTCTCGCCGAATGCGAGGCAACCGCGGACGAGGCCGAGCGACTACTGCGCAGCCGGGGGTCGCTCGACCTCGAAGCCTTCGCCTCGCGATCGGCCTTCGACCTCTGGCAGCTCAGCCTGCCGCCGCTGCCGGCCGAACTGACCGATCGGGCCCGCGCAGTGCACAGCCGCCAGCAACGTATCCAGGCCGAACTGATCGAGGCCATGACGGGTGTGCACCAGCAGATCGTCATGAGCTCGTCCACCAGCGACGACCGGCCCGCGGCGCAGTTCCTCGATCTGAGCGCCTGACCCTTCGAAGTCCAGACAGCTCCTGAAACTCTCCGACAGACAACTGCTCAACTCTGCGTAATCGTGGCCGATGGATTCAGTGAGCACGGATAGCTCGCCCGCAGCGCCATGGAATGGCGAAACCCCCCGCAAGCTGGAGGTTTCGTAACGTGTTCGACGACATCACCTCGGTGACTCTGGCCACCGCGCTCTCAGGGCTCGCCGCCCGCCAGCGCGTCAGCGCCAACAACATCGCCAACATCGAGACTCCGAACTTCAAGGCATCAACGGTGTCCTTCGAAGCAAGCCTGCGCGATGCCCTCGCCTCGGGCGACCCCAGCCAGACCTCGTTCTCCCAGACCGCCCAGGGCGGTCCGGTGAGTGCCAACGGCAACGACGTCAGCCTCGACACCGAGACCGTCACCGACGAGAAGACCCAGCTGCAGTACCAACTGCTCAGCAATGCGATGACGGCCAAATTCAGCCTTCTCGAATCCGTCCTGAAGGGCTGAGTCATGTCAATCTTCTCTGCGATCAACATCTCCGGCAGCGGACTGTCCACCTTTCGTACCTGGGTCGACACGCTCGCCAACAACATCGCCAACGTCAACACGGTGCGACCCACGTCCGGCAATGCCTTCCAGGCTGCCTACGTCCAGGCGCAGTCGCTGCCCGGCGCCGCCGACGGAACCGGCGGTGGTGTGCAGGGCGTCGTGATGAACCAGGGCGACCCCAAGGGCGTGCTCACCTATCAGCCGAGCAATCCCCTCGCCGACGCCAAGGGCTACGTGCGGCTGCCGGACATCGACGTGGGCGAGCAGATGGGCAACCTGATCATGGCTCAGCGAGGTTTTCAGGCCAATGCCGCCGTCATCGACCGAGCGCGTTCGACCTACCAGGACGCCATCAACATCGGAAAGAACCGCTGACCATGACCATCCCCGCCATTTCTGCCATCGGCTCGCCGCTGGCGGTGCTGCCCAACTCGCCCTCCAGCGGCACCACCCCGACCGGCTCGAGCACCGGAGGCGACTTCGCCTCAATGCTGGGCAAGGGCCTCGATGCCGTCTCCCAGGCGCAGAGCAAGGCCGACAACCTGGCAGTCCAGGCAGCGACCGGCGACCTCACCAACGTGCACGACTACACCATCGCAGCGACTCAGGCCTCGCTGATGACCGAGCTCGCGACGACCCTGCGCACCAAGGGCGTCGACGCGTTCAACCAGATCATGGGAATGCAGGCCTGATATGAAAGAGCAGATTCTCGCGCAGCTGCAACGCTTCTGGCGTGGCTTCCTGGCCTTCACCCCGGGCCAGAAGGTCGTCACGGTCGCTGCAGTCGTCGCTCTCGGCCTCGGCGGCTACCTCTTCTCCACCTGGGCGGCCACGCCCTCGTACGCGCCGCTGTTCACCAACCTCGCGCCGGCCGACGCCAGCGCCATCATCGACAAGCTCAACGCCACCAAGACGCCGTACAAGCTCGCTGCCAACGGCACCGAGATCATGGTCGCCGACAAGGACGTCTATCAGCTTCGGCTGACGATGAGCTCGGCGGGTCTGCCCACCGCAGGTAGCTCCGGCTACAGCCTGCTGGACCAGGAAGGCATCACCACCTCGGAGTTCAAGCAGCACGTGGACTACCAGCGCGCGCTGGAAGGTGAGCTGAGCAAGACCATCAAATCCATCAACGGCGTCGCCGATGCCTCGGTGCACCTGGCGATTCCGCAGCAGACCGTCTTCGACGACGGCAGCCAGAAGCCGACCGCCTCGGTGCTGCTGACCACGCTGCCGGGTAGCCAGATCACCGGTGGTCAGGTGCAGTCGGTGATCAACCTGGTGTCCTCCAGCGTCCCGGGCCTGACCGCAGACCAGGTGAGTGTCTCCGACTCGACCGGCAAGGTGCTGTCGGCGGCCGGTGGCGGTGCGGACAGCTCCGCAGCCAGTGATGCACGCAGCGCCGCGACCCAGGCCTACCAGGCGCGACTGTCGTCCTCGGCCCTGGCGATCCTCGACAAGATCGT
>JBBQFE010000003.1:0-20927 GCA_038321605.1 Mycobacteriales bacterium
ACAACTTCGCTCCGGCCCGGATCTTCATGGGCGACTCGGGGTCGATGCTGGTTGGCCTGATGCTGTCGGCGGCGGCCACCACTGCGGTCTCCAAGGCGGATCCGCAGGTGATGGGTCGGGCCGGGGCGCTGCCGCTGTACCTGCCGCTGATTCTGCCGCTGCTGGTGCTGGCGCTGCCCTTCGGGGATCTGCTGCTCGCGGTGATCCGGCGGCTCCGACGCGGCCAGTCGCCCTTCGCCCCCGACAAGGAGCACTTGCACCATCGCCTGATGGACATGGGTCACAGCCACCGGCGGGCGGTGCTGCTGCTCTACTTCTGGTCCGCGGTGCTGGCCTTCGGAGCTGTGGCCATGGCGGTCACCAGGGGTCCCTGGCTGGTGGTAACCGTCGTCGGTGCGTTACTCGGCGCCGGTCTGCTGGCCACGGCGGTCCCGCGGCTACGGTCGGCCCACAAACTATGACGGCTGCAGCGTGAGCACGGTCGCTGTGCGGTGGGTGGGACTGGCCGGAGCAGCGGTTCTCGGCGGCGTCCTGTTCTCAGTGCTGGCCGGGGTCGGCGTTCGGGCCGGGCTGAGTTTCGTCGGCGGCCTTGCCATGGTGGTGGGAGCCTTCGAATTCGGGGCGTTCAACATCCGCTTCACCGGCCGCTACCTGCCGAACCTGACGCTGACGGTGGCCCTGCTGAGCTACGTCACGACCGCGATCGCGCTCGGCCTGATTCTGGCCGCATCCAGTCCGCGCGTGGTTTACGGACCCGCCATCGCCGCGGGACTGTTCAGCGGACTGACGATCTGGATCGCGACCGAGCTGGCATTGCAGCGGGTGCGAGCGTCGGTCCCATCCTGAGTACCTGTTAGCATTTCCAACAGATGAACGGTCCTTCAGAACCCAGCGCTCCGGCGCCGGGCGGTGATCCTTGGGCGGCGTTCGGCTACCTGGTGGCCGGGGTCGGTTTCTACGGTTTGCTGGGCTGGGGATTGAGCGTTTGGCTTCATGCCGAGTACTGGATCCCCATCGGGATTCTCGTCGGCGCGGGCTTCGGGTTGTACCTGGTTTTTTCCCGGTATCTCATCCGTGGTTCGGACAAGTTCGACCTGCACGGCGATTCACCGGCTGATACCGGCGACTCGGGCACCACCGACATCGACGATGCAGCCCAGGCACAGCGGCCAGCTAGTAATGACCGAGGAGAGACTGCGTGAGCCACTCCGTAAGCGGGGTCCTTGCAGAAGGATTCCACGCGCCCGGACCGATCGACTTCTTCCTTCCCGATTTCACAGGCAAGTCATGGAACGAGCACGGCTACCAGGTGCTGCTCACCAAGACCTCGGTCCTGCTGGTCCTGGGAGCGGTGGTCGCCTACCTGTTCCTGGCCATGACCTCCCGCAAGGGTGCGGTCGTACCGACCCGGGGGCAGTACCTCGGCGAGCAGGCCTACAGCTTCGTCCGGAACGGCGTCGCGCAGGACATCATCGGGGCCAAGGACTTTCAGCGCTACGTACCCCTGCTGGTGTCGCTCTTCTTCTTCATCGTGGTCAACAACCTCTTCAGCATCGTGCCGTTCCTGCAGTTCGCGCCGTTCTCCCGGGTGACGTTCGCGTACGGTCTGGCGGCGCTGGTGTGGATCATCTACAACACCGTCGGCATCATGGACAAGGGCCTGATCGGCTACCTCAAGCACTCCACCGTGCCGTCCGGCGTGCCGTCCTGGATTCTGCCGCTGTTGATTCCGCTGGAGTTCCTCTCCAACATCATCATCCGGCCGATCACCATGTCGTTGCGTCTGTTCGCCAACATGTTCGCCGGTCACCTGCTGCTGATCCTCTTCTCCACCGGTGGCGCCTACCTGCTGATCCACGCGACCGGCTCGGTTGTGCTGAAGCCGGCCGGGGTGCTTGCCTTCGCGCTCGGGGTCGCCATCGGCTTCCTCGAGGTGGTCGTGGCACTGCTGCAGGCGTATGTGTTCACACTTCTGACGGCTCAGTACATCTCCGGTGTGCTGGCGTCCGACCACTGATCCAGCTCCACCGCTCGACCAGCTAGACCGCGCACCGTGCGCACCACGTATAACGGTCACGATCGGCCACAACGGCCGAGAAACGAAAGGAAACCCTCATGGGTGGCTCGCTCAACATGGTTGGCTACGGCCTCGCGGCAATCGGCCCGGGTGTTGGTATCGGCCTGATCTTCGCCGCATACATCAACGGCACCGCTCGCCAGCCGGAGATGCAGAGTCGGTTGCAGCCAATCGCGATTCTGGGCTTCGCGCTCGCCGAGGCACTGGCGATCATCGGTATCGCACTCGCCTTCGTCATCAAGTAGTAGCAACCTGCCACCGCGTCACCTAGCAGTAGGGGTCTACTCATGACACCGTTCTTACTGGCGGCCGGGACCACGCCGGAGGAGCCCAACCCGCTCCTTCCACACGTCTCGGAGATCGTCCTCGTCCTGATCATCTTCGGGCTGCTCCTTTTCATGGTGCGCAAGTTCGTGGTGCCTGCCTTCGAGAAGTCGTTCGCCGAGCGGCGGGATGCCATCGAGGGCGGCATCGAGCGCGCCGAACAGGCTCAGGCCGAGGCCGCGCGCCTGCTGGAGCAGTACAACGCCCAGCTGGCAGAGGCCCGCGCCGAAGCCGCTCAGATTCGCGAAGGGGCGCGCGCCGAGGCGCAGCGCATCGTCGAGGACCTGCGTGCGCAGGCGCAGGAGGAGTCCGCGCGCATCGTCGCTCGCGGCGCCGAGCAGTTGGCGGCACAGCGCAGCCAGGTCGTCCGTGAGCTTCGCGGCGAGATCGGCACGCTCGCAGTCGAGCTGTCTGAGAAGATCGTCGGCCAGCAACTGTCCGATGACGCCACTGTGCGCAGCACGGTCGACGCCTTCCTGGCCGACATCGAGCGGCAGAGCGCCACGTCGCCGGGCTCGGCAGGGTCGGCATGATCCACGCCGCCTCCCGTCAGGCGCTCGTGCAGGCTCGCGAGCGGCTGAACGGGGTCCTGAGCGGAATGGGTTCGGACGGTCAGGCCATCAGCACGCTGTCCGCGGAGCTGTACGCAGCGGCAAGCCTGTTGGCGGGACAGCCGCGGCTGCGTCGCACCCTGGCGGATCCGTCCACCGACGGCACCACCCGCGGCAACCTGATCAGGTCGTTGCTCACCGGCAAGGTCTCAGGACCTGCCGTCGAGCTCGTCGGTTCGGTGGTCGAGCTGCGCTGGTCCTCGGCGTGGGACCTGACCGACAGCCTGGAGATCCTCGGCGACAGCGCGCTGCTGGCGGTAGCCGAACAGCAGGGCAAGCTCGACTCCGTCGAGGACGAGCTCTTCCGGGTCGAACGAATCCTCAACGGCGCCGGGGAGCTGACCTCAGCGCTGGACGAGCAGTCGGCGCCTGCGGAGCGCCGGATCGCGCTGCTGAACTCGGTGTTGGCCGACAAGGCCGACCCGATCACCCTCGAGCTGCTCGCGCACGCCGTCGGCAGCGGCCGCAAACGCTCCATCCAGTTGGCCATCGACGATCTGCTCGAGGCCAGCGCGCAACGGCGGGACCGTTCGGTCGCGAAGGTCATCTCGGCCACCGAACTGACCGAGGAGCAGACCAGCCGTCTCAGCTCGGCGCTGACCGGCATGTACGGCCGACCGATCAATGTGCGCAGCGCTGTCGACGCCGACATTCGTGGTGGGCTGATCGTTCGGGTCGGCGACGAGGTCATCGACGGCACTGTCGCGACCAGGCTGGCTGCGGCGCGGACCGCCCTGGCGGGCTGATGCGATCGAGAAGTACGGGCTGAGCTCCACCGGCCCGCAGCACCACCAGACGAGATAGACCTAGACCGAACTACCTAGCGATCGAGATTGAGGGAAAAGATGGCTGAGCTGACGATCTCCGCCGACGAGATCCGGAGTGCACTCGAGGGCTACGTGTCCTCGTACTCACCGGAGGCCTCCCGCGAGGAGGTCGGCGTCGTGTCCGACACCGGCGACGGGATTGCCCACGTCGAGGGACTGCCCAGTGCCATGACCAACGAGCTGCTGGAGTTCGAGGGCGGCACGCTGGGTCTGGCACTGAACCTCGACGTCCGCGACATCGGTGTGGTCATCCTCGGTGATGCTTCCCGGATCGAAGAGGGGCAGCCGGTCAAGCGCACCGGCGAGATCCTGTCCGTACCGGTAGGCGACAACTTCCTCGGCCGTGTGATCAACCCGCTCGGGGCGCCGATCGACGGGCTGGGCGAGATCGTCGCCGAGACCCGCCGCGCGCTGGAGTTGCAGGCGCCGACGGTGGTTCAGCGCAAGGAGGTCCGCGAGCCGCTGTTGACCGGTATCAAGGCAATCGACGCCATGACCGCCATCGGTCGTGGCCAGCGTCAGCTGATCATCGGAGACCGCCAGACCGGTAAGACCACGGTCGCTCTGGACGCCATCATCAACCAGCGCGACAACTGGAAGACCGGCGACCCCAAGCAGCAGGTCCGCTGCATCTACGTCGCGATCGGCCAGAAGGGCTCGACCATCGCGGCGGCCAAGGACACCCTGGAAGAAGCAGGCGCGCTGGAGTACACCACGATCGTGGCCGCGCCCGCGTCCGACTCGGCCGGCTTCAAGTACCTCGCGCCGTACACCGGTTCGGCCATCGGCCAGCACTGGATGTACGACGGCAAGCACGTCCTCATCGTGTTCGATGATCTCTCCAAGCAGGCCGAGGCCTACCGTGCGGTCTCGCTCCTGCTGCGTCGGCCGCCGGGCCGCGAGGCCTACCCCGGCGACGTCTTCTACCTACACTCACGCCTGCTCGAGCGTTGCGCCAAGCTGTCCGACGAACTCGGTGGCGGCTCGATGACCGGTCTGCCGATCGTGGAGACCAAGGGCAACGACGTGTCGGCCTACATCCCGACCAACGTCATCTCGATCACCGACGGTCAGTGCTTCCTGGAGACCGACCTGTTCAACGCGGGCGTCCGACCAGCGGTCAACGTCGGTATCTCGGTGTCGCGCGTCGGTGGCGCCGCCCAGACCAAGGCGCTGCGGTCGGTCGCCGGTCGACTCCGCGTCGACCTGGCCCAGTACCGCGAGCTCGAGGCCTTCGCAGCGTTCGGTTCGGACCTCGACAAGGCGAGCCAGCAGCAGCTACGGCGGGGTTCCCGCCTGGTCGAACTGCTCAAGCAGCCGGCCTCCTCGCCCTTCTCTCCCGAGAAGGAGGTCATCTCCATCTGGGCAGGCACAACCGGCCAGCTCGATGATCTCGAGGTGGCCGACGTCCGGCCGTTCGAGGCTGCGCTGCACGACTACATCGCACACAGCAAGCCCGAGATCATGGCGACCATCGCGACCGGCGCCAAGCTCGAGGACGACACGCTTGACCTGCTGCAGGCGGCGAGTGATGAGGTCAAGGCTCAGTTCAACGCGGACAAGGCATCGGCGGCATCCGCCGCGCAGACCGCCGCAGCGGACGCGAAGTAGCACCTGATGGGATCTCAGCTCAGGGTCTATCGGCGACAGATCAAGTCGACCCAGTCGACCCAGAAGATCACCAAGGCGATGGAGCTCATCGCCGCGTCGCGGATCGTCAAGGCCCAGAATCGGGTCAACGCGGCGCGGCCGTATGCCGACGAGCTGACGCGTGCGCTCGGAGCCCTCGGCGAGGACAGTTCGCTCAAACACCCGTTGCTCACGGGGGTCGACAGCCCCGAGCGCACCGGCATCCTGGTGGTGACCTCTGATCGCGGGTTGGCCGGTGGCTACAGTGCAAACGCCATCAAGAAGGCCAACGAGCTCGCCGAGCAGGTACGGGCCGCAGGCAAGGAGCCGGTGCTCTACGTGATCGGCCGCAAGGGCGTCGCGTACTACCGCTTCCGGCAGATCCCGGTCGCCGGCAGCTGGACCGGATTCTCCGAGCAGCCGAAGTTCCTGGATGCGCGCGAGGCCACCGAGACCGTGGTGTCCGCACTGGAGGCAACCAGCGCGGGTCAGTCCGGTGACGCCGCGGGGCTCGACGAGCTGTACGTGGTCTACACGAAGTTCGAGTCGATGGTCACCCAGACGCCGGTCGGTGCACTTGTCGCGCCGGTCCGAAAGGCTGCTGACGATCCTGCCAACACCGGTGGCTCGGCGACCGAGTCGCAGGACGGGACCGACTCAGTCGGGCCGTCCTACGATTTCGAGCCCGAGCCGGAGGATCTGCTCGGCGCACTGCTGCCGCGCTACATCAGCGCCCGGATCTTCTCGGCGCTGCTCGAGTCGGCGGCTTCGGAATCAGCAGCGCGTCGGCGGGCGATGAAGTCCGCGTCGGACAACGCCTCGGACCTGATCAAGACGTACACACGGCTGGCGAACCAGGCTCGCCAGGCCGAGATCACCCAAGAAATCAGTGAGATCGTCGGCGGCGCCGATGCTCTTGCCGCAGCAGGAAGTGACCAGTAGATGACCACTCTCTTCGAAAACGCCGCACCGGCAGACACCACCGCCGCCGTAGGTCGCGTGGTCCGGGTGACCGGCCCGGTGATCGACGTCGAATTCGGACGTAACAACATCCCATCGCTCTACAACGCCCTGACCGTCGAGGTCGAGCTCGGTGAACTGTCGAAGACGCTGACCCTCGAGGTGGCGCAGCACATCGGCGACGACATGGTGCGTGCCATCGCCTTGCAGCCGACCGACGGTGTGGTTCGTGGCGCCGAGGTGACCGACACCGGCTCGCCGATCACGGTTCCGGTCGGCGACATCACCAAGGGCCACGTGTTCAACGCCCTGGGTGTGCCGCTGGACGAGGCCGGCCTCAAGCTGGACGTCCCGGAGCGCGGGTCCATCCACCGCGAACCCCCGCCGTTCGAACAGCTCGAGTCCAAGACCGAGCCGATGTGGACGGGCATCAAGGTGATCGATCTGCTCACCCCGTACGTGACCGGTGGCAAGATCGGCCTGTTCGGTGGCGCCGGCGTCGGCAAGACGGTGCTCATCCAGGAGATGATCTACCGGGTGGCCGAGAACTTCGGTGGTGTGTCGGTGTTCGCCGGGGTCGGCGAGCGTACCCGCGAGGGCAACGACCTGATCGCTGAGATGACCGATTCCGGCGTGCTGGACAAGACCGCGCTGGTCTTCGGCCAGATGGACGAGCCGCCGGGCACCCGGCTGCGGGTGGCGCTGTCGGCGCTCACCATGGCGGAGTACTTCCGCGATGTGCAGGGTCAGGACGTACTGCTGTTCATCGACAACATCTTCCGATTCACCCAGGCGGGTTCGGAGGTGTCGACGCTGCTCGGCCGGATGCCGTCCGCCGTCGGGTACCAGCCGACCCTGGCCGACGAGATGGGTCAGCTGCAGGAGCGGATCACCTCCACCCGGGGCCACTCCATCACCTCGATGCAGGCCATCTACGTTCCCGCCGACGACATCACCGACCCGGCCCCGCACACCGCCTTCGCTCACCTCGACGCGACGACGGTGCTCTCCCGGCCGATCTCGGAGAAGGGTATCTACCCGGCCGTCGACCCGCTGGACTCGACGTCGCGCATCCTGGACGCGCAGTACATCGGTCAGGAGCACTACGACGTGGCGCAGGAGACCAAGCGAATCCTGCAGCGCTACAACGAGCTCCAGTCGATCATCGCGATTCTGGGTATCGACGAGCTCTCCGACGAGGACAAGATCCTGGTCGGCCGGGCCCGCCGGATCGAACGTTTCCTTTCCCAGAACACCTACGTGGCAAAGCAGTTCACCGGTATCGAGGGCTCCTTCGTACCGATCGAGGAGACCATCGATGCGTTCAAGCGGCTGGCCGCGGGCGACTTCGACAGTTACCCGGAGCAGGCGTTCTTCATGTGCGGCGGCATCGAGGACCTCGAGCAGAAGGCCCACGAACTCAAGAACTCCTAGGCCTATCGAACAACGGGAAGGGCGCAGATGAGCACAATGCAGGTCGAGCTGGTCTCGGTCGAGCGGCCGATCTGGTCGGGTGAGGCGACGGCGGTCTACGCTCGCACCACCGACGGCGAGATCGGCGTGCTCCCCGGTCACGCGCCGCTGCTGGGTGCGCTTGCGCCCGGTTGGCTGGTGCGGATCCAGCAGGCCGATGGCGTCGAACAGCGCGTTGCGGTGCACGGTGGCTTCCTGTCGGTGCGCGCCGACGGGGTTTCCGTGCTCGCAGAAATGGCCGAGTCGGCGGACGAGATCGACGTCGCCCGGGCGCACGCGGCGCTCGAGCGGGCCGGCAATGCGACGGACGACGTAGCGGTGGCCGCGCGGGAGCGCGCGCTGGCCAGGCTGCGTGCGGCGGGAGAAGAGCTTTAAGGAGCAACTGCCCGGCGGCTGTCGACGGGCACGAATCACTGACGGAGGCACCCGGTGACCATGGTCGAGATTCTCGGCCTCGTCGCTGTGTGCCTCCTGCTGTTTCTGGCGGTGGCGGCCTGGGTGCTGGTGGTATTGCATCAGCGACGAATGGTCTCCTCTGTCGGCGGGCTCGCGGTTGCCCTCAAGCACGGTGACCAGCGCTGGGCCAACGGTGTCGGGCGCTATTCGGGCGACGAGTTCGTCTGGTACCGGACGCTGACCCTGTCTCCGACCGCAGCGATGCGGATGCCGCGCGCGGAACTGTCGGTCGTGTCCAACCGTGCCTGGGACGCTCGCCGGGACATGGCCCTACGGCCCAACCTCTCCATCGTGGAATGCCGCTTTCGGGGCGAGACCATCTCGATGGGTTTCCCCGACAGTGGGCTCACCGGCTTCCTGTCCTGGCTGGAAGCCTCCGCACCGCGCTTCTGAGCCGGGCCGACGATGATCAGTGGCCGCCGCCGGGCTGCCAGAGAACGTCACCGTCCGGGTTCGCCACCCGCGCCAGGATGAACAGCAGGTCCGACAGCCGGTTGAGATAGGTGGCCGCCAGCGGGTTGGTCTGTTCCGGCTGGGCCTCCATCAACGCCCAGGTCGACCGTTCGGCGCGGCGGGCGACCGTCCGGGCGCTGTGCAGCAGGGCAGAGCCGACCGTGCCGCCGGGCAGGATGAAACTCGCGAGTTTCGACAGCTCGTCGTTGAACTCGTCGCACCAGGTCTCGAGTCGACTCAGGTAGGCCTCGGTGACCCGAAGTGGCGGGTACTCCGGGTCCTGCGAAACGGGGGTGCAGAGGTCTGCACCGACGTCGAACAGATCGTTCTGCAGCTGACGGATCACGGTGAGCAGGCGCGCATCCAGTTGCCCCAGAGCGACCGCCACACCCAGCGCAGCGTTCGTCTCATCGGTGTCTGCGTAGGCGGCGACGCGCACATCCGTCTTCGCCACCCGGCTCATGTCGCCGAGGCCGGTGCTGCCCGTGTCGCCGGTCTTGGTATAGATGCGTGTCAGGTGAACGGCCATGACGTCAATGTAGCGAGTGCCCGTGCTCTCGTCGGTCCGGCCGTGGCCCTCGGGTGCGGTGGTGCCCGACTAAGCTGTTGCGGTGCAGGTATTTCGAGTGGTGGGCGGCGCCCGGTTGGCTGGCGAAGTCCCTGTCGTCGGAGCCAAGAACAGCGTGTTGAAGTTGATGGCGGCGGCGCTCCTGGCGCCCGGGGAGACCACCATCTCCAACCTTCCCGCCATCTCCGATGTCACGATCATGAACCAGTTGCTCGAACGGCTGGGCTGTTCGGTGTCCGAGCACCGGGACGCCAGTGGCACCGACGTGGTGACGATCGGCGTGCCGGACCAGCCAGAGCACCAGGCGCCGTACGAACTGGTGCGCAAGATCCGCGGCTCCATCTGCGTATTGGGCCCGTTGCTGGCCAGATGCGGCAAGGCCAAGGTGGCGCTGCCCGGCGGGGATGCCATCGGTTCCCGGCCGCTGGACATGCACTTCATGGGTCTGGAGAAGATGGGCGCCACCGTGCACGTCGAGCACGGCTACGTGGTCGCCGAGGCCGCCCAGCTGCACGGCGCCACGATCTGGTTGGACTTTCCCAGCGTGGGCGCCACGGAGAACATCCTCACGACCGCAACGCTCGCCCATGGCACCACCGTCATCGACAATGCGGCTCGGGAACCCGAGATCGTGGACCTGTGCAACATGCTGGTGTCGATGGGTGCGCAGATCGGCGGGATCGGCACCTCGACCCTGGAGATTCGCGGTGTCGACGAACTACGACCCACTGCCCACGCTGCGGTGGCCGACCGTATCGTGGCCGGCACCTGGGCCGTTGCGGCAGCCATGACCCGGGGCGACGTCACGGTGCGCGGCGGGAACGCGGCCCATCTGGAGATCGCGCTGGACAAGTTGACCCAGTCCGGCGCCGCAGTCGAGATTCTCGACAACGGGTTCCGGGTCTCTGCGACCGACCGTCCACGCAGCTTCGACGTGGTGACGTTGCCCTACCCCGGCCTGGCCACCGACCTGCAACCACAGGCCATCGCGCTGTTGTCGATCGCCGAGGGCACCGCCATGATCACCGAGAACCTGTTCGAGGCGCGGTTCATGTTCTGTGATGAGATAGCGCGGATGGGTGCTGATGTCCGTACCGACGGCCATCACGCGGTGGTTCGGGGTAAGCCCGAGCTGTCGGGTGCGCCGGTGCGTGCCACCGACATCCGGGCCGGTGTCGGACTGGTGCTGGCCGGGTTGGTCGCCGACGGGGTGACCGAGGTGTCTGAGATCCACCACATCGACCGCGGCTACGTCAGGTTCGATGAGCAGATGCGTGCCCTCGGCGCCGATGTGACCCGGGTGGAATCCGAGATCTTCTGAGTCTCAAACGTGTCGGGTCAGCTCGCGAGGAGCGAGGTCGCGCGGTCCAGGTCCGGACGGAACACCAGCACGTCGTAGCGGTCGGCCTCCAGCCGGGACAGCGAACAGCGGACGCCCTGCTCGGACAACAGATTCTTGGCACGCAGCGCTGAGGACCTACTGGTCGAGGCAAGCACCGGAGCCAGCAGGCCCAGGTCGGCGTTCGGACCCTGGTCGGGTCGGCCGGTATGCCTGCGGGAGGGCCGGAACACCCAGCGCACCACCACCGCGAGAAAAGCGGCCACGATGAATGCCATGAACGGCACCGACAGGTCGAATCCCACCCTCGTACCCCTTCATTCGGCGGCAGGCTGGCCGATGGCCGGTGCCGGTACCTTTCGAGGATATGGTCAGTTCGCAGAAATCGACCAGGAGGGCGCCACCAGTGACTGTGCAGACGACGGACCGGATCGCGATCATCGGGGCCGGCCTGATGGGCTCGGGTATCGCTCAGGTGGCGGCGACCGCGGGTGTCGAGGTGGTCCTGCGCGACGTGACCGAGGCTGCGCTGCAACGCGGTCGCGCCGGCATCGAGAAATCCCTGAAGCGCTTTGCCGACAAGGGCCGCCTCACAGCCGACGAGGTCGAAGCGGCGTTGGCGCGGATCACGCTCACCACCGAGCTCGACGAAGCAGCCCACGCAGACCTGGTGATCGAGGCGGTGTTCGAGAACCTGCAGGTCAAGACCGAGATCTTCCAGGCCCTCGATCGGCTGTGCCCCGCCGGAACCGTGCTGGCCTCGAACACCTCGGCGATCCCGATCACCCAGATCGCCGCTGCCACCCAGCGTCCGGAGTCGGTCGTGGGTACCCACTTCTTCTCGCCGGTGCCCATGATGGCGCTCTGCGAGCTGGTGCGGGGCTACAAGACCTCGGACGACACCCTTGCCCGCGCGCGGCTGTTCGCCGAGCGGATCGGCAAGACCTGCATCGTGGTGAACCGGGATGTGGCGGGTTTCGTGACGACGAGGCTGATCGCGGCGCTGGCGAACGAGGCGGTGCGCTTGCTGGAGACCGGAGTCGCGACGGCCGAGGACATCGACACCGCCTGCAAGCTGGGTTTCGGCCACGCGATGGGGCCGCTCACCACGTTGGACCTGACCGGCATCGACATCATGCGCAACGCCACCAACAACATCTACGCCGATACCCGCGACGCCAAGTTCGCCCCGCCCGAACTGCTCAGCCGGATGGTGGTCGCCGGGGATCTCGGCCGTAAGACGGGCCAGGGTTTCTACTCCTACGATTCCTGACCGCGCTACCGGCCGCCGACCACCGGCGGTTCGGTCGACCACGGGAAGTCGATCCAGCGATCGGTGGCCCTCCAGACGTACTCGCATTTCACTGACGAGCCGGGCTTCTCGTACACCACGGCACACCTGACCTCCGCGACATGCTCCAGGCACAGGTCCTTCACCAGTCGCAGGGTGGCCCCGGTGTCGGCCACGTCGTCGGCGACCAGCACCCGCGCACCGGACAGGTCCACCGGCTGCGGCACGGGCGGCAGTACCACCGGCATGTCCAGGCGTGAGTCCACACCGGTGTAGTACTCGACGTTCATCACGTGCAGGTTCTTCACGTTCAGCGCGTACCCCAGAGCGCCGGCTGCGAACATGCCACCCCTGGCGATCGCCAGGATCAGGTCGGGCCGGAAGCCGTCATCGGCAATCGACTGCGCCAGCGCGCGGGTGGCCAGTCCGAACTCCGCCCAGCTCAGGGTCTCGCGTGCCTGCTCCGTCATGGACCGATCCTGCCATGGTCGGCTGCCCTGCCCGGCTGCCCGGCTCGGCTGCCCGGCTCGGCTGCGCTGCTCGGCTACCTGCCCAGCCGTCGCTCCGGCGAGTGAGTTCAGCCGGTGGTGGCGGGGCGGACGGCGAGCTGGCTCAGGTTCGGCAGGTTCGGGAGCAGGCTTCGCACAGCGCCGGTGTGCGCGTCCACCACCGAGATCCCGGTATCGACATTGGCGACGAACAGCCAGCGCGAATCCGGCGACCAGACCATCGTCCCCGGGTTGCCATCGGTGGATTCCGTCACTTTGAGGATCCGCTCGGCACCTGTGGTGAGGTCGATCAGGCGCGCTGTGACCGCGCCGTCCGTGCCGTAGTCGGTCAGTGCGGCCATCCGTCCGTCCGGCGAGATCACCCCGGGCGGACCGAGATTGCCGACCAGCGGCGTGTTCAGCACCCGTCGCTCGCCCGTCACCTGATCGATCAGCACCGTGGCGCAGTGATAGCTCTCGTCGCACTCAGCGGTCAGCCAGCTGGTTGCGCCGATGGCGCTCACCGCGCCGGTGGTGACCCGTCGGAGGCCGGACGGCCGGGCGTCATAAACACCACCGAGGCCGCCGACGAGCAGGTAGCCGGCACCATCCCCGGAACTGATGTACGCGCTCGGGGGCAGTGTGATGCTGGTGGGCGTGGCCCGCCCGTCCAGGCCGACCAGTCTGGCGGTGCCGGTGCCGAGGTCGGGTTGGCGCCAGAGGTGCTTGGCATCCGGGCCAGGGAACAGGGGACCACCGCCGGTGAGCAGGGGGCCGGTCAGCGCCCGTGCGGGGCTGCCGTCAGCAATGGAATACCCGGTCACCGGGTCCCACGGGCGCACGATCACCCGATCGGGCGTGACGACGAACGAGACGGTGCCACCACTGTTCAGGGTGGGTATGGCCGTGGTCGTGACGCGACCCTTGGCCAGTTCAACGCGTACCACCGAATCCAGGCCACGGGCCAGCAGTTGCCAGCCGTCAGTGACGCCGAGCAGGTGCGGCGTGATCCGGCGGACCGAGACGGCAGGGGGAGTGGGGGACGGGCTGGGTGCCGGGCTGGTGACGGTCGGCGAGGTCGAGACCGGGGTGCGCGAGGGGGTGGCGAGCACGGCAGGAGCCTTCGACGTACGGGTGTGCTGAATGATCGACGCGACCACCAACGCTGCCGCCACCACGACAGCGACCGGCCACCAGCGCGGCAGCCTGCCGCGGCGGCCACTGTTTGGCGACGTGGTGTCGAAGCCGGTTCCGAACGGGTCCGGCTCGGGCTCGGTGGACGTGCGCAGCTCGAGCCATTCCACCCGAGTGACATGCTCGTCCCCGCCGGTGCGACGGCCCTGAGCATCCTTCGAGCGGGCACCGAACCACATGTGCCCATCTTCACCCGCCGTGCCCGCGGTGCCCCGGATTTACCCCAACTGATACCGCACCGTGTCGATCGGCATGGGCCGATCGGCGTGCGAAGTGAGCCACATGGGCCTACTCATGAGTAGCCCGCGGTGCCAGACTCGGGCCCATGCCCTCCCCGAGCACACCTGCCGACCGCGACAAGCCCTGGGTCATGCGTACCTACGCGGGCCATTCCAGCCCGGTGGAGTCCAACGCGCTGTACCGGGGAAATCTCGCGAAGGGCCAGACCGGGCTGTCGGTGGCCTTCGACCTGCCGACCCAGACGGGATATGACCCCGATGCCGAGCTGGCCCGCGGCGAGGTCGGCAAGGTGGGTGTCCCGATCTCGCACATCGGAGACCTGCGGGCATTGTTCGACGGGATTCCGTTGGACAAGATGAACACCTCGATGACCATCAACGCGCCGGCGATGTGGTTGCTCGCCCTGTACCTCGTGGTCGCGGAGGAGCAGGCCGAGGCGGCCGGACTGGACCCGGCCCGGGTACGTGCCGAGCTGACGGGAACCACCCAGAACGACATCGTGAAGGAGTACCTGTCGCGGGGCACGTTCATCTTTCCGCCCGCACCGTCGCTTCGGCTGATCACCGACATGATCGCCTACACGGTCGCCGAGGTTCCCAAGTGGAATCCGATCAACATCTGCAGCTATCACCTTCAGGAGGCCGGTGCCACCCCCGTCCAGGAGGTCTCGTTCGCACTGGCCACCGCCATCGCGGTGCTGGACTCGGTGCGCGACTCCGGCCAGGTGGAGCCGGACGCCTTCGGGGAGGTCGTCGGTCGGATCTCGTTCTTCGTCAACGCGGGGGTCCGCTTCATCGAGGAGATGTGCAAGATGCGCGCCTTCGTACGGCTCTGGGACGAGATCACCGCCGAGCGTTACGGCGTGACCGACCCGAAGCAGCGGCGGTTGCGCTACGGGGTGCAGGTGAACTCGCTCGGACTGACCGAGGCGCAGCCGGAGAACAACGTGACCCGGATCCTGCTGGAGATGCTGGCCGTGACGCTGTCCAAGGACGCCCGCGCCCGGGCGGTCCAGCTGCCTGCCTGGAACGAGGCCCTCGGACTGCCGCGGCCGTGGGACCAGCAGTGGTCACTGCGCATGCAGCAGGTGCTGGCCTTCGAGACCGATCTGCTGGAGTACGAGGACATCTTCGAGGGTTCCGCGGTGATCGAGGCCAAGGTGGCAGAGATCGTCAGCGGTGCGCGCGAGGAGGTGGACAGGATCCTCGATCTCGGAGGTGCGGTTGCGGCCGTGGAGACGGGGTACCTGAAATCGGCCCTGGTGGCATCGCTGGCGCAACGCCGGCGCCGGATGGAGTCGGGGGAGGACGTGGTGGTCGGCGTCAATCGCTTCGTCGAGACCGAGCCGAACCCGCTCACGGCTGATCTGGAGACCGCGATCCTCACCGTCGCCGACGGTATCGAGCCCGCGGCCATCGAGGCGATCGTCGCCTGGCGGCAGCACCGGGACCAGGCCGCGGCCGATGCGGCGCTGGCCGAACTGGTCACCGTTGCCGGCACGGACACCAATCTGATGCCCGCGACGCTGCGCTGCGTGCGAGCCGGGGTCACCACCGGGGAATGGTCGTCGGCCCTGCGCGGGGTGTTCGGGGAGTTCCGGGCGCCGACCGGGGTAAGTGGCACCTCTGCCGGCGCTGGGGACGTGGCGCTGGCCGACGTGCGCGAGCGGGTGCGCCAGACCGGGGTCGAGTTGGGCTCTCCGCTGAAGTTCCTGGTCGGCAAGCCAGGGCTGGACGGGCACTCCAACGGTGCCGAGCAGATCGCGGTGCGGGCCAGAGATGCCGGTTTCGAGGTCGTGTATTCGGGAATTCGGCTCACCCCGGCGCAGATCGTGGCCTCTGCGATCGAGGAGGACGTCGACGTGGTGGGCCTGTCGGTACTGTCCGGCTCGCACCTGTCCGTCGTGCCCGATGTGCTGGCGGGGCTGAGAGCAGCCGGGCTCGACGACGTGCCGCTGGTGCTGGGCGGCATCGTGCCGGACGCCGATGCCGTCCGGTTGCTGGCGCTCGGGGTGGCTCGGGTGTTCACCCCCAAGGACTTCGAGATGAGCAAGGTCCTCGATCAGGTGGTGGAGGCCGTGCGGGAGGCCAACGGACTCGACTGAGTCGATCGGGTCGATCGGGTCGGTTGGGTCGGTTGAGTCAGTTGGGTCGGCTGGCTCGGCGGACCGTTAGGCTGCCCCGGTGCGCCTTGTGATTGCTCGCTGTTCGGTCGACTACGTCGGAAGGCTGACCGCTCACCTGCCGATGGCGCCGCGTCTGCTGATGGTCAAGAACGACGGTTCGGTGCTGGTGCATTCCGACGGCGGCTCGTACAAGCCCCTGAACTGGATGTCGCCGCCCTGCAAGTTGTCCGAGTCCGACGGCACCTGGACGGTGACCAACAAGGCCGGCGAGCAGCTGCTCATCACGCTGGATGAAATCCTGCACGATTCTCGTCACGAACTCGGGATCGATCCGGGCCTGGTCAAGGACGGGGTCGAGGCGCACCTGCAGATCCTGCTCGCCGAGCACATAGACACCCTTGGCGAGGGCTACCGGCTGGTGCGCCGCGAGTACCCGACGGCGATCGGTCCGGTGGACATCATGGCGCGGGACGCGAGTGGTTTCGCCGTGGCAGTCGAGATCAAACGCCGGGGGGACATCGACGGTGTGGAGCAGCTGACCAGGTACCTGGAGCTGCTCAACCGCGACCCGTTGCTCGCTCCCGTCCGGGGTGTTTTCGCGGCCCAGGAGATCAAGCCGCAGGCGCGCACGTTGGCGCAGGATCGAGGAATCGCCTGCCTGGTCCTGGACTACGAGCTGCTGCGAGGCAGGGACGACCCGTCCCAGCGATTGTTCTGAACGTCACCTACCCGGTACCGACCGGAACGAGCCGGTGCGATCCGATGTTCACACGCTCGTGAGCAGACTCTTCGAACCACTGACCCTGCGCGGCACCACCTTCGACAACCGGGCCTGGATCGCACCGATGTGCCAGTACTCCTCAACGGAGGGGCGCCCCGGTGACTGGCATCTGGTTCATCTCGGTGCCTTGGCCCGCGGCGGCGCCGGGCTGGTTCTCACCGAGGCCACCGCGGTGACCCCTGAGGGCCGGATCTCGCCTCAGGACGCCGGTATCTGGACCGACCAGCAGGCCGCCGACTACCAGCGGATCACCGCCTTCATCAAGGGCCAGGGTGCGGTGGCAGGCATCCAGCTCGCGCATGCCGGTCGCAAGGCATCGACGGCGGCACCCTGGACCGGCGGCGGCCCGGTGGCACCTGCGGACGGGGGCTGGCACACCGTCGGCCCGTCCGCCACCGCCTTCGGCGACTGGCCGGTGCCGGCCGAACTGACCGTTGCCGAGATCGCCGAGATCGTGCGGGCCTTCGCCGACGCGGCGGTGCGCGCAGACCAAGCAGGCTTCGAGGTGATCGAGGTGCACGCGGCCCACGGCTATCTCGCACACCAGTTCCTGTCGCCGCTGTCGAACCTGCGCTCCGATTCCTACGGCGGCGACCTGCACGGCCGGAGCCGATTCCTGTTCGAGGTGGTCGACGCGATCCGCGCGGTGTGGCCCGAGGGTCGGCCGCTGTTCGTGCGCATCAGTGCCTCCGACTGGGTGCCGGGCGGCCTGACGGTGGATGACACTGCCGAGGTGTCCCGCCTGCTGGCCGCCCGGGGAGTGGACCTGATCGACGTGTCCAGTGGCGGCAACAGCCCCGAGCAGGCGATCACGATCGGACCGGGCTATCAGGTGCCGTTCGCGCGGACGATCCGCGAGCGGAGCGGGCTACCGGTCGGTGCGGTCGGCCTGATCACCGAACCCGTCCAGGCCGAACAGATTCTGCTCGAAGGCTCCGCCGATGCCGTTCTGATCGCCAGGGCCGCGCTGCGCGAGCCGTCCTGGCCGCAGCGCGCAGCGTTCGAGTTGGCCAGCGAGCCCCGTTGGGCGCCGCAGTACGAGCGGGGCAGGCCTCGGCGGTTGGGTTACTGAGCCTGGCGTAGCCGGTGTCTGGTGCTTCTGCCTACTCGTCAGTAACCTCGGCGCATGAGCATCGACCTCCCGGCAGCTGAGTCGGACACCGCCCTACTTCGCTCGGTCAACCCGGCGACTGGCGAGCTGATCGCCGAGTTCACCGTCGACGGTGAACTCGAGGTGGCCGCCGCTGTCGCGCGGGCGCGGGCCGCCGGTCGTTTCTGGCGCGAGCTCGGCGAAGCGGGTCGCCGGAAGCGGCTGATCAGGTGGCGCGCGCAGCTGGTGGCTGACACCGCCGAGCTGGCCGAGCTCATCCATCGCGAGAACGGCAAGCCGGTCGACGACGCGGTGATCGAGGTGACGCTCGCCATCGCGCACCTGGACTGGGCAACACAGCATGCCCGTAAGTTGCTCGGCAAGCACCGGGTGCTGCCCGGGGTGCTGGCCGCGAACTACGCGGCGACACTGGAGTATCTGCCGTTCGGCGTGGTCGGCGTCATCGGGCCGTGGAACTATCCGGTGCACACCCCGATGGGATCGATCTCGTACGCGCTGGCTGCCGGCAACGCGGTGGTCTTCAAGCCGAGCGAGTTCACTCCCGCCGTCGGGCGGTGGCTGGTGCAGTCCTTCGCCCGGGTGGTGTCCGAGGCGCCGGTGCTGCAGTTGGTGACAGGGTTCGGTGATACCGGCGCGGCCCTGTGCACGGCGGGCGTCGACAAGCTCGCGTTCACCGGCTCGGCACGTACCGGGAAGCTCGTCATGGCGGCCTGCGCGCAGACCTTGACGCCCTGTGTCGTGGAATGCGGCGGGAAGGATGCGCTGATCGTCGCCGCGGACGCCGACGTCGAACTCGCGGCGGAGCAGACGGTCTGGGGAGCCATGTTCAACGCGGGCCAGACCTGTGCCGGCGTGGAGCGGGTCTACGTCGAGTCCGCGATCTACGACGAATTCCTCCGAGGGGTGACCGAGCGCGCCGCGAAACTGCGGACCGGTTCGGCGCCGGATGTGGACTACGGCGCGATCACGATGCCCGGGCAGCTTGAGGTCATCAGCCGACACATCGAAGCCGCCCTGACCGGTGGCGGTCGGGCGCTGGTCGGTGGCCGGGACTCGGTCCGCCCGCCCTACGTCGACCCGGTGGTGCTCGTCGACGTTGCCGAGGACTCCCCGGCGAACACCGAGGAGACCTTCGGGCCCACGGTGGTCATCACCAGGGTCGACAGCGTCGACGAGGCGGTGGAGAAGGCCAATTCGGGCTCCTACGGGCTGGGTGCCTCGGTGTTCAGCCGGCACCAGGGTGAGCAGATCGCCGACCGACTCGAGGCCGGCATGGTGAGCATCAACTCGGTGCTGACCTACGCCTCCATACCCGGTCTGCCGTGGGGTGGCACCGGCGACTCGGGGTTCGGCCGGATCCACGGACCGGACGGCCTTCGCGAGTTTGCCCGGTCCCGGGCGATCACCCGTGAGCGTTTTGCCATCCCCTTGAAGGTCAGCATGTTCGGCCGCGGCGAGAAGGCCATCGGGCAGCTGAGCCAACTGGTGCGCCTACGCTGGGGCCGTTCCTGAGCGTCCGAGCGGCGGGCGTGCACCGATGTGAGACGTCCCCCATCGGTCTGCCATCCGCGCGCCGGACGACTAGCTTCTTCCTAGACCTGCGGCTGACCGCGGGTTAGGCCGACGACGAAGGGCACTACGACGTGGCGCGAGAGATCAGCAGGGTCGGTGTGGTCGGGCTGGGCACCATGGGCGCGGGCATCGTCGAGGTATTCGCCCGTGAGGGCCTGCAGGTCGTCGCCGTGGACCGGGATCAGGCGGCAGTCGACCGTGGCCGCGGTCACCTCGAGACGTCCACCGGCCGGGCGGTGGCCCGCGGCAAGCTGGCTGCGGCGGACCAGTCGGCGCTGATGGGCCGCATCGTCTTCGACACCGACCTCAAGGCGATGGCCGACGTCCAGCTCGTGGTGGAGGCGGTGCCGGAGAACCTCGATCTGAAAAGGTCGATCTTCGGTGCGTTGGACGAGATCTGCCCGCCGGACACGATCCTGGCGACCAACACCTCGTCGTTGTCCGTCACCGAGATCGCGGTGGCCACTGCCCGGCCGGGCAAGGTCGTCGGCCTGCACTTCTTCAATCCCGCGCCGGTCATGAAACTAGTCGAAGTGGTTCGCAGTGTCGTCACAGAGCCCGAGGTGGTGGCCGATGTGGAAGCGTTCGCGGCATCGCTGGGCAAGACCGACGTGACCATCGGTGACCGGGCAGGCTTCATCGCCAATGCGCTGCTGTTCGGATACCTCAACCACGCAGCCGCCATGTACGAATCGCGCTACGCCAGCCGCGAGGACATCGACGCGGCCATGAAGCTGGGCTGCGGTCTGCCGATGGGCCCGCTGGCGCTATTGGACCTGATCGGTCTGGATACCGCCTACGAGATCCTCGACACGATGTACAAGCAGTCCCGCGACCGGCTGCATGCACCGACCCCGATCTTCAAGCAGATGATGACAGCGGGCCTGCTCGGACGTAAGACCGGCAACGGCTTCTACAGCTACAACGCCCCGGACGTCCCGACGGTGATCGCCGACGCGCACACCCCCGGGGACACCGATGAGGTCTCGGCGGCCCGAACGGTGAGCACGGTGGGAGTGGTCGGCTCGGGGACCATGGCCACCGGCATCGTCGAGGTCTTCGCCAAGGCCGGGTTCGAGGTGCACTACATCGCGCGCAGTGCCGACAAGGTGGCCAAGGTCCGCACCGCGTTGGAGCGCTCGCTGGAGAAGGCGGTACAGCGCGGCAAGCTCGACTCCGACGCCCGGGACGCGGCCCTGTCGAAGGTCACCGGATCGGCGAGCCTCGATGATCTGGCCCAGGTGGACCTGGTCGTCGAGGCAGTGGTGGAGGAGCTGAGCGTCAAGCAGGCGCTGTTCGCCAACCTGGACGAGATCTGCAAGCCGGGAGCGGTGCTCGCGACGACGACGTCCTCACTGCCGGTCATCGAATGTGCCGCGGCGACCAGTCGGCCGGCGGACGTGATCGG
>JBBQFE010000004.1:0-20852 GCA_038321605.1 Mycobacteriales bacterium
TCCCGTTCGGTACCCGTCGTGGCGGCGCTGCTGTCCAGCGAGCAGCGGCCGGAACTGCTGGCGTCGGTGGCTGCCGATTACGAATCGCTGCGGGAGCGCTACGCCGCCCGCTCGGACGCCAAGGTCATCCTGCCGATCGAACGGGCCCGTGAGAACCGGACCCCGATCGACTGGACCGGCTATCACCCGCCGCGGCCCAGGCTGCTGGCTCAGCAGGCTCCCGACGTGCACCACGACGGTGACTGGACCAGCGCTTCGGCGACCCAGTTCGTCAAGACCTTCCACGACTACTCGCTGGCCGAGTTGCGCGAGTACATCGACTGGCAGCCCTTCTTCAACGCGTGGGAGATGAAGGGCCGCTTCCCCGACATCCTGAACAACCCGGCCTCCGGTGAGACCGCGCGGCGGCTATGGGATGACGCGCAGGCGATGCTCGACACCATGATCGAGGAGAAGTGGGTGCGGGCCGCAGGCGTCCTCGGGCTGTTCCCGGCGAACACCGTCGACGATGACGACATCGAGGTCTACACCAGCGAGAGCCGCCGAGAGGTGCGCACGACACTGCATGAGGTGCGCCAGCAGACCGAGCACCGCGAGGGCGTTCCGCACCGTTCACTCGCTGATTTCGTCGCGCCGAAGTCCACCGGGCTGCATGATTACGTGGGCGCGTTCGCGGTCACGGCGGGTCTGGGCATCGCGGACAAGATCAGCGAGTTCAAGGCCGCCCTGGACGACTACAACGCGATTCTGCTGGAGTCTCTCGCGGACCGGCTCGCCGAAGCCTTCGCGGAGCGGTTGCACGAGCGGGTACGCACCGAGTTCTGGGCCTACCAGCCCGATGAGGACCTCGACAACGAATCGCTCATCAAGGAGAAGTACCTGGGCATCCGCCCCGCGCCCGGGTACCCCGCCTGCCCGGAGCACACCGAGAAGCAGACGATCTGGGAGCTGCTGGACGTCAAGGCGAACACCGGTATCGAGTTGACCGAAAGCATGGCGATGTGGCCCGGTGCGGCGGTCAGCGGCCTGTACTTCTCCCATCCCCAGTCGCAGTACTTCGTGGTGGGCCAGATCGGCCGCGATCAGGTCGAGGGCTACGCCAAGCGCAAGGGCTGGACGGTGGCCGAGGCGGAGCGTTGGCTGTCACCCAACCTCGGTTACCGATCCGACAACGAGTAGCGAACCGGCCGGTACCTGTGCCGGCGGCCCGACCTGAGCTCCGACCCGTCCGCGGCTACGAGGGGAAGGCCAGCCACTGACCCTCGGAGACGACGGTGACGGTGCCGTCGGTGACTGTGATGGCTGACTGGTCGTCGATGGCGTACGCCGGCCCCGCGATGTCGGCCGCCCATCTTTGCGCCTCGGCCAGGGTGTTGTCCGGCATGAGCTCGTGGCCCAGGTGCGGGAAGATCGAGAAGTCGACGATGCCCAGCGTGCTGTCGCTTCCGGACGGGGGCGTCCAGCTGACGAAGTCGGCACCGATGCGCGGGGTCATCACCATGCTTCCCGCACTGATTCCCACCCAGACCATGTCGGGCAGTGACGGCAGCAGGTCTGCCAGCCCGGACTGCCGCATCCAGTGACACAGATAGGTCGCGTCGCCGCCGTCCACCAGCAGCACATCAGCCGCCCGGACCCAGGGGATCCAGCGCTCCGCACCGATACTGGGCAGTGCGGTGAGCTCCAGGACGCCCACCGACTTCCAACCGAGATCGCACATGGGTCCCGTTGTCTGACCGGCGATGAACCGCCAGGCCGACGCCGGAGTGCACCACGGGTGACCCCACTCCGCGGTGGGGATGCACAGCGCCGTGCACTCGCTGATCGGCTTGCCCAGCAGTTCGATCAGCGCGTCACGGATGCTGGTGTTCGTGACACCTCCGGACGTGAGAAGCAGTTTCACGATGCCTCCTGAGTCGAGTGGGATGGTTCCGCGCGGCGTGGCGTGGCGAGACTGGCGCAGAATCTTCCGGCGCACACTATGTCAATGATCAGGTCGGGCATACCCGCTGACTACCCGGCGGTAGCGCGGTGTACCGACGCGCATCCCTGTCCGAGGGCGACCGGGATCATCTCTTCGCGCACCCACGTCACCTGAAACGCACAAAGGCCCCGGAATCCCGGGGCCTCTGTGATCGAACCGATCAGATGTTGTAGTAGAGATCGAACTCTGCAAGGGTTATCGGGAGTGCTTGGAAACAGTCGGAGCCCAGCATTTGTGGATGGATCGGTGTTGGATGCGACCGGATGCTTTGGGTAGTCCGCGACTCTCCTGCGGAATCCCTGCGGAACGGGTGCGCAAACTTGCGGACTGACAGAAGTCAGTAGGCCGTGCGACCACCTCAACGTGTTCGACTTCCTCGTCAGCGATGTGAGTCCTGTCGGCTTGTCCGGAGACCGGATCCTTGAGGAGTATGGGGTCCAGTCATCTGCGTCGCCGAGGGAGCACCCGCCAGAGTTGCGTGAGCGTGCCGTTCGAATGGTGGCTGAGTTTCGCTCAATGACGAAAAGCCGGTTCGCCACCACACCGACCCTAAAACGTCGCACGACCGGCTCGTGGAAACAATCTATCGGTGCTAACGTCCACACTCTCGCTGCACGATCTGCGGCAAGCTCACGGATAGCGACTAGTCGATGAAGGTCGTCGACCGCTCGACCGTCCCGAGTTATCAATTAGGGACTCTCTGAACGGTAGGCAGTCCTTGACGGCTTGACACAGCGGCCGTAGCGTGCAGCTATGAAGTTGCTTCGCGTCAAACGCAAGAGCGTCGCTGTATTGGCAGCCTTTGGTCTTGCAGTCGCGGTGCAAGCCTCAACTGCGCCCAGTGCTTCCGCTACGACGTGCGGAACGTTTCATAGCTCGAGTCTGTTCGACGGTTTTTACTCCTACGATGTCGGTTCGGTGGAGGGTCTGTCTGCAAACATCCGGACGGAGACAGCGAATATCTGCACTTTCGCCCCGACGTTGCCCAACGATAGCTACACCTTCACGTTTGTCGGAAACCAAACCGGCGGCTACGCTCAAATAGGTTATAACCAGGATAGTTCCCACGGTCCGACGTACTATTACGAGGCGAATGTTGACGGGACCTCGGGAAATAGGGTCGGTGGCTACTGGCATAGTGGAATTGGGGCTGGTACCACTCATCGATATTGGGTGCAATGGACAACTTATCTTTGTCCAGGGGGATGTTTCGCGCTAAACATCGATACGACTAGGGTTGCTCAAACGAGCTGGGACCCGTACGCAACGTGGACCAATCCGACCTCGACGCCCTGGATAATCCAAGCAACTTCTGAGACAAAGTACGCAGAGACCGGAGTTTCCGGGCACAGTACTGGGGGAGTGGCCACAGTGTGGGATTCGCTCAGTGGGCAGCGTTTCAGTGACAATACCTACGTGTCGGTCCCGTGCTCTATGCCTAGCGTGACCAACGAGCCAGTCTGGGGACTGAACTACGCGTCGAATGCGGGTTGCGGAACCTGGAGTACCTACAGTCTTCCGGGGTCCTGAAATGAAGCAATGGATGATAGCTGGAGTCGTTGCTGCGGTCCTCGGCATCGCAGTAGCCGCGTTTGCACAATCGGGTTCAGCGGCTGCGCCCAGCCATACCACCTCGACGAGTCTCACCGCGGCCGGCGCCGGTTCTGCCGGGCAGCTGCCGAAGGGCGGGAGCGAAGCCGTGGCTGATTATACGAAGGCAGACCTCGTTCCCGGGACCATACATTTCACAGATGTTGGTGTGAGGGTCGAGCCCGTGGCCGATACAGGAAGTGCCCGCATCACTCCTGATGCGGCTGTTCAGGACCTTGAAAGGGCTGTCCCCACGCCGCCCAGCCCGTACCTGGCTTCGGCCCCAATCGTGATCCTTGGCTCTTACAGCAACGACGTTCGCGGTGAGATCCAAGCAGATGGCTCGGTAAAGCCTTCAGACCAAGGACGACTAGCCTGGGTAGTGACATACAGTTTGTCGAAGCCGCTGCCAATGCACGGCGGCCTGGGTGGCTCGTCGCATCCCAGTACCGACAACGGTGTCCCCTCAGGCAGCTGCACCTTCGTCGGATCGGTAGACGCAGTCAGCGGTGAGTTCATCGAGGCGTTCTCGACTTGCAGGCAGCCGCTAGTTCCGATCCCAGCAAGCTGAGGGTCGGTTGCCTCGGCGATTTCTTGAGCCGACGCGACGTCATCCCGTTGCGTCGTTGTCCGACGCCCAGAGCAGCTGACCAGATAGTCAGAATTCTGGGGCGTCGGACCGCCGTCAGAGCAGCCGTTATATTTGCAGGCTGCCTCTGACTTGGTCGTTTCTGCGTACGGTTTCGTTGGGCTGGCGGTACTCGCGGATGCCGGAGTTCAGGACGGGATCCAGTTCGTTGGCGATGTTCCGGCGGCGGAGGAGTCGCCGATGCCGTAGCAATTCCGAGTCTTGGCGCCGTCCTCACGTTGGGTTAGCGAAGGGACACGGTGCGGGCGGCGTTTGCCCGCTGCGGCGCCGAGGAGTTGTGAAGCAGCGGCTGGTGGTTCGAGGGTGTGTAGGCACAAGGCGTAGATGCCGGAGTCACGGCTGAGTCTCCTAGTGCGCGCGCCAGTGATTGGCGAGCGGATCATATGGTCAGGTTGCACGCTGGTGCTGGCGCGAGGCTGGCACTACTGCGGCCGTTATATCGGCTCAGGGCCGGGCTAACTAACCACATGTAACCCGAGGAGACCGCTCGAAATGTCTACGGTGACTGTGCCGGGTCAGCACGAAGGCGCCTAACGTATCGATGTCGACCAAAGGAGCGGCGTCTTCCGGGCTCCTCACGGCGTTGCTGGTGTTCTCACCCCGCTCGCGACCTGTTGTTTGGGGGCGCGGGACAGCTGCTGTCAGGTCTCGGTGCGGTGCGCAAGTCGCTGGTCTGGGACGGCGAGTCCGGCCTCGTTCAGCCTACTCGTCGTGCCGTGAGTTTCCTTCTATTCCACCCAACGTTTGCGACGCCGCTCGGCCGGGAACCTCGTGGATGTGCGCCCGAACCGGCCGTCCAAGTAACAGAGATAGCCGCGTTCAATGATTTCTAGCCATTTTCAACAATTGCCAAGTCTTTACTGATTGACGGCACGCATGCTACCAATGTTGGTAGGTGGGTTAACCCTTTCGGGTTAACACGAAAAGCATTGTTGACTGTTGTTGGGTGGTGTTGGTTGAATGCGTGGGGGAATGAAAACGTATCGGGATTCTCCTGCTGCTGCGCGTCATTATGTGGAGGCCGATCGGGGTCGTGCCGATGACTATTACTTGGCCGAGGGCACGGGTGTTGCGCAGCGCTACGTCGCCGCGCCGGGCACCGGGGTCCGACCGCTGCCGGCGTTGGACGGTGACGGGTATGAGGCGTGGGTCGCCGGTGTCGACCAGGAAACGGGTGAGCCGAAGGGCCGGCTACGTCACGATGATCGAGCGGTGCGGTTCGTGGAAGTGGTCGTGAACGGGCCGAAGTCGTGGTCGCTGGCCGCGGAACTGCACCCCGATATCTCGGCTGCCTACGACGTGGCGCAGGAGCGGGCCGCGACGCAGATCATCGGCTGGTTGGCTCAGCATGCCACGACCCGGGTCGGGCCGAGGGGTGGGCAGGTCCAGGTGCCGGTCGCTCAGATCGAGGCGGTCACGGTCAAGCATTACACCTCGCGGGCGGGCGATCCGCATCGTCACCTGCACCTGCAGATCAACGCCCGCGTGCACGCCGACGGTGCCTGGCGCGGTCTTCACACGGTCGGGGTGCGCGACTCCCTGGGCGCGATCAACGGCATCGGGCACGCCGCGGTGATGACGGACCCCGGATTTCGGCACGCGCTGGCCGCGCACGGGTTCACCCTCGATCCCGGCACCGGGGAAGTCACCCAGCTGGCCGGCTATGTGGGGGCGTTCAGTGCCCGCGCGGCCCAGATCTCGCGCAGTGTGCAGCGTTATGAGACCGACTGGCGCACCACCCATCCGGGGCAGGAGCCGGGGCCGGGGTTGCGCCGGGGGTGGGACGCCCGCGCGTGGGCCGACGGGCGCCCGGACAAGGTCATCCCGGGCGACGGGGCGGTCCTGACCCGGCGGTGGGTCGGTGAACTGCGCGCCCTGGGCTACCGCGACCAGCCTGGCCCGGTTCCCGTGACCGCGGTGCCGGTCGGCGGGTTGGATCGGGATGCGGCCGTAGGGGAGGTCCTGGCCCGTCTGGGTGCGCGGCGCTCGGGGTGGAACGCCGCCGACGTGCGCGGCGAAGTGGAACTGCTGCTCGCGCGAACGGGCGTGGTGACTGATGCCGGAGTGCGCGGTGAACTCGCCGAAGACCTCACCGCCCGTGGGGTGCGCGGCTGTGTGCCGCTGCTGGACCGCCCCGGGGTGCCTGAGCATGTCCGGGCCTTGACCTCCCGCCACGTCTTGGAGGTGGAGGCTGACCTCGCCCGCCGGTTCGCGACCCGCGCTGAGCCTGTCGACGCGCGACCAGCCGCGCCGGCAGCCGCGAGCAACACCGCAAGCGACAGGGTCAGAGTGATGGTGGGGTTGGACCCCGGGCAGCGTGGGGCTGTTGCGTTGTTGACCGGTCGGCGGGGCCTGGTGGTGATCGAGGGTGCCGCAGGGTCGGGCAAGACCACAATGCTGGCCGCGACCCGTTCGGTGCTGGCCGGGCAGGGCCGAGGTGTGATGGTGGTGACCCCGACGTTGAAGGCCGCGAAGGCCGCCCGCGCGCAGGTCGGGGCGCGGGCCGGATCCGCGGCGTGGCTGGCGTATCAGCACGGTTGGCGTTGGGATGACGCGGGCACCTGGACCCGGCTGGGCCCCGGTGACACCGACCCGTCGACGGGGATTCCCTACCTGGGGCCGCAGGATCGGGCCCGGTTGGGGGCTGGGGATCTGCTGGTCGTGGACGAGGCCGGGATGCTCGATCAGGACACCGCCCGCGCGCTTGTGATGATCGCCGACGAACAACGGCTGCGGGTCGGGTTACTCGGGGACCGGGCGCAGCTGCCGGCTGTCGGCCGCGGCGGGGTACTTGACCTCGCGGTGCGCAGGGTTGAGCCACAGGCGTGTCTGAGCATGGACGTCGTGCACCGCTTCACCCGCCCCGACCCCGACAGCAGCAGCACGAGCCCGCCGATGGTGGCGGATGTTGAATACGCCGAGCTGAGTCTGGTCATGCGCACCGGTGATGACGCCGGCGACGTCTTCGATGCCCTGCACCGCCGCGGCCAGATCCAGATCCACGCCAGCGAGGACCACCAACTCGCCGCGATCGCGGGGGTCGCGGCCGGCGCGATCACCGCCGAGGCCAGCGGCCCTGCAGCGCCGGGGCCGATGGCGGTGGTCGCCGATACCGGCGAGCAGGTCGCCGCGCTGAACGCCGCGATCCGCGACCGTCTGATCGCCGCCGGGCGGGTGCAGGACCAGCGGGTCGTCACCACGACCAACGGGCAGCGGGTCGGGGTCGGGGATCGGGTCGCGACCCGCCGCAACGACCGGGACCTGGATGTCGCCAACCGCGACACTTGGACCGTGAGGGCTGTGGCCGGCGACGGAGCGCTGGTCGTGTCAAATCCGCACGTCGGGCAGCGGGTGCTGCCGGCGGGTTATGTCGGTGAGTATGTGGAGCTTGCCTACGCCAGCACCGTGCACGGCGTGCAGGGAGCCACGACCGACACCGCCCACCTGGTGATCGGTGAGCATACCGACGCGGCGGCGGCGTATGTCGGGATGACCCGCGGTCGCACCGCTAACACCGCCCACCTGGTCGCGCCCGACCTCGAGACGGCCCGGGAGCAGTGGGTGCAGGTCTTCGCCCGTGACCGCGCCGACCTGGGCCCCGAACACGCCCGCCAGCACGCCGAACGCGAGGTCGAGCGCTACGGGGTGGCCGCAACCGGTGCCCAGATCCGCCCGTTGCCGCGGGTACAGGCTCAGCTACGCCACGCGTGGGACGAGCAAGCGGCGGCGGCGCGTGTGGTGGCTCGGCTGCGCCCGGTACTGGAGCGGGCTTTGGTCGCGGCACCCCGCGTCGCCGCCGACCAACAGACCCGGACCGCCGCCTCGCAGCACCTGCAACGCGCGAGACAGGCCGATGAGCAGGCGCGCGCCCGCGTGAGCACCTGCGAGCGGGCCGTGAGCGCGGCCGCCGCCCGTATCCACGCCCAGACCCGGAAGGCGTGGGACACCCAGCGTCCCGAGGCCGCAGCCGATGCCCGCCGGGTCATACAGGGCACCGGGCGCTTCGGGCGCGGCCGAGACGAGGTCGAGGCCGCCGACACCCGCCTGCAAGACTGGGCCCGCGTCTGGGAGCCGATCCTGCGCGAGTTTCCGCAGCACCCGGACGGCGTGATCGGGTTCGCTGCGCAACACCCCAGCCACGACCACGTCGACCCGCTGCTGCGCGGCTACGCCCGCGACCAGACCCTCGCGGCCCACCCCGAGCACGCCGCACTCGCCGCGGCCGCCGAAGACGCGCACCGCCACGTCCGTGCCGCCGCCGCGCAGGTCCGCAGCGTCGAGCAGGACATCGCCCGACGGGCCCAGCGCGGGGATCACCTCGCCGACCCCGACAGCATCGACCGGGTACGCCGCGAACTCCGCCGCGGCGAACAACGCCTCACCGACATCCAGCAAAAACTAGACGCCCTCGGTGCCGAGCCGGCCGTGACCAGCCAGCCCGACCCGACCGGATGGCTCAGCACCCAACACGACCACTGGCGCGATGAGCAGCACACCCACCGCCGCGTCGCCGCAGCGACCGAACAAGACGGTCAGCGGGCTGGCCAACACCGCCTCGCTCGCGAACACGCCCTGCGCCGTACCCCACCCCACCAGCCCGGACCACGCATCTAACCCCCGACGACCCGACACCGCACAACGCGCGGCACCCAACCGGAAACACTCGCTCGGGCGACCGCCGACCGAACCAATCCGCCTGCAGCACCGGGGCCGACCATCGACATGCCACTGCATTACGACGTCAAGATCACGAAACGGCAACACATCACAGCCGAATGGCACCAACGGACCCAAATTTTCACCTGCCCCTAGTGAAAGCCACCACTTCCACCAAATCGAGGAGTCACCATGCCAGCACCGCAGCACGACCTACTCACCATCGGCGAAGCCGCAGACCTTCTCCGCGCCCCCGTCGCCACCCTGCGCTACTGGCGCCACCTCGGCACCGGACCCCGCAGCTTCCGACTCGGCCGCCGAATCTGCTACCGACACAGCGATGTGCTGCGCTGGATTGACGAGCATTACAACAACGACCACCGCACCGGCGCTTGACGCTCCACTTATGTCAGACAATACTAAGTGGGCGTCGGTCCGCTTCACACAGTCGACGCGTCGACATCGCATCGGCCGGGCTTCGGTCCGACATGTCATGGCCACCGCTGAATCGGATGCGGTCACGACCGCCAGCGGTGCCGAGGCGTGGTGTTGGATCGGTCCCGACGAACGAGGACGAGAACTCGAAGTACTCGCGATCGAAATCGAACCCGAGGACGCCGAGCCCTATCTGCTCGTCATCCACGTCATGCCGACCCAACTCAGAGGGTGAACACGATGGCCCGACGCAGACCGCCCAAGGTCACGCACCGCACGCCGTTCGGCGCCGACGTCGATCTTGACCGCGACGACGTTCGACTGCCCGACGGCACAAGGCTCACCGAGCAACGTGCCGCAGAACTGATCGAGGAGGTACGTGGCCGCGGCGGGCGGCCCTCGCTGACCGGTGAGGCCGCCATCTCGCCACGGGTCACCTTCCGGCTGACCCCGGCGGTCCGCGACCGTGCCGCCCAGATCGCCGAACGTGAAGGCAAAACGATTTCCCAACTCGCACGTGAGGCGCTCGAGCACAGGGTCGAAGCGTCATGAGCAGCGTCGAGAAGCGGGTACGCGACGGCCAGACGACTTGGCGAGCGCACTACCGCACACCCGCGGGCGCTCAGCGGAATAAGACGTTCACGCGAAAGGGTGACGCCGATCGGTTCCTGGCCACGGTGGAATCGGCGAAGATCACCGGATCATTCGCAGACCCCGCACTCGCTCGCCTGACGATCGGAGAGTGGTCCACCCGCTGGCTGCAGGCCCAGACCCACCTCAAACCCTCTACGCGCGAGAGATATGCGGGAATCCTTCGCGAGCACATCCAGCCAACGTGGGGGATGGTGCGCCTCTCGGATGTGTCGCACGCGGACGTCCAAGCCTGGGTGGCGACCCTGTCGACGTCGCGGTCGCCCGCCACCGTCCGCAAGGTGCACCGTGTTCTGTCCTTAGTCCTCACCATGGCAGTCAAGGACGGGCGGCTCGCTCGCAACGTCGCGACCGGTGTCAATCTGCCGCGCGTGGTCAGAGCCGAGCGGTTGTACCTCACCCACCGCGAGGTCGACCTGCTAGCCGGCGCCTGCGCAACTGGCGGAAGGGAGGTCGTGAGCAAGCACCGACGCCTCACCGAACGCCAGCGCGACGACTACCGGCTCATCGTCCTGCTGCTGGCTTATACCGGACTTCGGTTCGGTGAGATGGCCGCGCTGCGGGTAGGTCGGCTTGATTTCGTTCGCCGACGAGCCGTCATCGCCGAGTCGGTCACCCTGGTCCGGTCCGCGCAGGTATTCGGAACGCCGAAGGGCCATCAGAGTCGTGAGGTACCTCTGCCCCCTTTCTTGATCGCCGAACTCAGGGCGCACGTTGCCTGCAAGGGCCCGGACGAACTCGTCTTCACCGGCGTGCGATCGGGCAGCGCCTTGCGTGCACCGGTCTTTCACAACTCTGCCTTCGCTGCCGCTGCGATCGCGATCGGTAAGCCCGGTTTGAACCCGCACGAGCTGCGGCACACCGCTGCCTCGTTGGCTATCGCCTCCGGCGCCGACGTGAAGGTGGTGCAGCAAATGCTTGGGCATGCCTCGGCTGCCATGACGCTCGATCAGTACGGGCACCTCTTCGGCGATCGACTCGACGAGGTCGCGGATCGGATGGCGTCGGCCCGCGAAGCTGCTGTTGCCCGAGCGTTGCCCGACAGAGAGGGCGCCGAGGTCGAGATGTCGCCGACGAGCAACGAAGGCCCCGTAAAACGGGGCCTTCGACGTGGTGCCCCCGGCAGGATTCGAACCTGCGCTCCCGCCTCCGGAGGGCGGTGCTCTATCCCCTGAGCTACGGGGGCCTGACGCCCCGATGGTCGGCTGCTACTGATCCCCGACCGCGCTGAATGCTATCAGCCGGTTCGGGTCAGCTCGGCGGGGCCAACGGACTCGCGCCGCGCTCGCGCAGCAGCTGTTCCATCAGGACGACTTCGCCGGACTGACTGTCGAACATCTTCTGCGCGGCGTTGCGGACGTAGGCCAAGGTGGCGTGTCCGGCGGCCCACTGGACCATCGGCAGGCCGCCCTGATGATGGCGCAGCATGAGTTGCAGGAAGTCGATGTCGAGCGCCTTGCCCGACAGCGTCTGGAGCTTGTTGAACTCCGCGGGGGTAGCCATCCCGGGCATCAGGCCGTTGCTGGCCATGTGCTCGTGACCAGAGCCGGCCATCCAGGACATCACAGCGTTCGGGCTGTCCTTGGGCAGTCCCCAGCTCTCCAACCAGCCCTGCATCTCGCCGACCTGGTTGTTCTGGCTGCTCTCGATGTCATAGGCCAGAAGCTTGATGGCTGGATCCGTCGAATGGTCACGGGTGTAGCCCGCCATGCTCACCGCCTGGCGATGGTGCACCGTCATGTCCCAGACGAAGCCGGCATCGACCGAGTTCGCGTTCGGTGCCGCGTTAGCACCGCCGCGGTGGCCTACGAGGTAGCCGACGCCACCGGTGAGCGCGAGCATCGCCACCGCGATGACGGCCACCAGAACGGCGCGAATGTTGCGGCCCTCGGGCTGATGGTTCTGCCAGTCCTGCTGAGGGTCGTCGACTACTGCGGTCATCCTGCTCGCCCCGTTCAGGACTCGGTCGGCTTGCCGGGAACGCTCGGCTTCGTCTTGAACGATGCGTTGTCGCAGGACGCGCCGTATTCCGGCGTGTTCGTGGTGCTCAGGCGCAGGGCCTTGATGAACTGGTCGATGCGGGGGTCGGTGGCCGAGTCCACGAAGAGCTGGTAGCCCCAGGCCTGCAGAGAGATGTTCGTCTTCAAACCTGCATACGGCGTCAGGAGCAGATACTGCTGGCCGGCCACGAGTTTGGTGAGCACATCTAGCTGCGCTGCTGCCAACCCGGGCTTGTAGGTCACCCAGACCGCTCCGTGTTCGAGGTCGTGCACGGCGTTCTCGCTGGCGATCTGATCGGGGTAGATGGTCCCCGTGCAATCGGCCCAGACGGGGGAGTGGTCGCCACCGACCGGCGGTGACTGCTTGTAGGCCACCGTCCCGGCGACGTGGTTCCGGGTCAGACCGGGGTAGTGCTGGATGCCTACGATCGCGTCCGCTGCCACGGCGGATGTGCTGCTCTTCTTGCTGTTTGTCTTGGTGACCGCATACCCGATCACACCCGCGGCGAGCGCCACCACCAGCACGGTGATGAGGATCAAGCCCCAGGGTGTCTGACGCTGGTTGACGATCTTCCGGGACTGCACGCTCTTCGCCGGAGCCCCCTTGGCGGCGCCGCTCTTGGTTGCAGCGGTCTTTGCCGGAGTCTTCTTCGGTGCGGTCTTCGGTACGCCGGAGGTCGGCTTCGTCGGCTTGGTCATCGAGTCGCTTTCGTCGGCAATCTGTGCGGCGGTCACCACTGGCTGGTGGGGGCCAGTCTAGAAGGCTCAACTGTGCGGTGCTCATGCATCGGCGAATAATGGCCGGTTGAGCCCCACTAACATGGGTGCCGTGACGCCAGACGATCTCATCCACGCCATCCGGGGCGCCGTCGAGCAGGCCGTGGCCGCCGACTCCTTCGCCGCACCCGTGCCCGACGACATCGTGCTGGACCGTCCTAAGAACCGCGCCCACGGCGACTACGCGACCAACATCGCCATGCGGCTGGCCAAGCCGGCGGGCCAACCACCGCGCAAGATCGCCGAGGTTCTCGCCCAGCTTCTGGCCGCTGTCGACGGTATCGAGAAGGTCGTCGTCGCCGGCCCCGGCTTTCTCAACATCACCCTTGACACCGAATCGCTGGGTCTCATCGCGCGCTCGGTGGTCGAGCAGGGCGCTGCCTACGGTCGGTCGGACACGTTGGCCGGGCTCCGGATCAATCTGGAGTTCATCTCCGCCAACCCGACCGGGCCGCTGCACCTCGGTCACACCCGGTGGGCGGCCGTCGGCGACGCTGTGGGACGGGTGCTCACGGCGGCGGGCGCCGAGGTGACCCGGGAGTTCTACATCAACGATCGCGGTGTGCAGATGGACCTGTTCGGTGCGTCGTTGCGGGCGGCCGCGCTCGGCCTGCCTATCCCTGAGAAGGGATATCACGGTGACTACATCCCGGAGCTCGCGGCCGAGGTCGTAGCCGAGCACCCTGAGGTCCTGCAGTTCGACGACGACAAGCAGGCCGAGGCGTTCCGGGAGGAGGGTTACCGGCTCCAGCTGGCACAGCAGAAGCAGACGCTGGACGACTTCGGAACCCATTTCGACGTCTGGTACTCCGAGCGGCACCTGCACACCTCCGGCGCCGTCGAGCGGGGCCTCGACCGGCTCAAGGAGCAGGGCCACCTGTTCACCGATGCCGACGCCCTCTGGCTCCGGACCACCGATTTCGGTGACGACAAGGACCGGGTGCTGATCAAGTCCGACGGTGACCTCACCTATTTCGCGTCCGATACCGCCTACTACGTCGACAAGCGGTACCGGGGCTTCGACGTCTGCGTGTACCTGCTCGGCGCTGACCACCACGGTTACGTCAACCGGCTCAAGGCGATCGCCGCCTGTGCCGGGGACGACCCCGACGTGAACATCGAGGTCCTGATCGGCCAGCTCGTGAAGATCCTGCGGAACGGGGAAGAGGTGCGGCTGTCCAAGCGGGCCGGCGACATCGTCACTCTCACCGATTTCGTCGCCGCCGCGTCGGTGGATGCGGTCAGGTACTCCCTCACCCGGTATCCCAGCGACTCCCCGCTCACCCTCGATCTGGATCTGATCACCAGGCAGAGCTCCGACAATCCTGTGTTCTACGTGCAATATGCCCACGCCCGCACCTGCAACGTGGCCAAGAACGCCGAGGCGGTGGGTATCACCACGGACGTGTTTCGGCCCGAACTGCTCAGTCACGAGAGCGAATCCGCCCTGCTGACCGCGTTGGGCGAGTTCCCAAGGGTGGTGGCGCAGGCCGCAGAGCTGCGTGAACCGCACCGGGTGGCGCGGTATCTCGAAAGCCTGGCAGGCACGCTGCACCGCTGGTACGAGGCCTGCCGGATCATCCCGAAGGGCGATGAGCAGATCGGCGATGTCAACCGCAGTCGCCTCACGCTGAACATCGCCACCAGGACGGTGCTGGCCAACGGGCTGGACCTGCTCGGCGTGTCAGCTCCCGAGCGGATGTGATGGCCCGGCCGGGCCCCCGCTACCGTTGTCCCGTCCAGCCAGGGCAGTAGCAGACAGGATCTACGTCAATGAGCCGTTCCGCCCATCCGGCCGGGCCGAGGCATGCCGACGTGCTTCCGGTGTCTGCGCAGTCCAGCTCGCGTGAGTATTCCGGTGAGCTGAGTGCAAAGGTGTGGCCCGTCTCGGCGCGTCGCGAGTCAGGCGTGTTGAGGATCGGGGGCTTGTCGGCCACGGACCTGGCTGAACGGTTCGGCACACCGGCGTTCGTGCTCGACATCCAGGATCTGCAGGATCGCGCGCGCACCTACTCCGAGGCATTCCAGGGCGCCGATGTCTTCTACGCGGCAAAGGCGTTCCTCTGCACCACGGTTGCGCGGCTGCTCGCCGAACAGGGGCTCGGGCTGGACGTGTGCACCGGCGGCGAGCTGGCGATCGCGCTGCGGGCCGGCGTCGACCCGTCGCGGATCGCGTTGCACGGAAACAACAAATCGGTGGCCGAACTGACGGCTGCGGTCGATGCCGGTGTCGGCAGGGTCGTGGTGGACAGCATCGTCGAGATCGACCGGCTCGCCGCCATCGCCGCCGACCGTGGCGTGCGCCAGCGGGTTCTGATCCGGGTCACCGTCGGCGTCGAAGCGCACACCCATGAGTTCATCGCCACCGCGCACGAGGACCAGAAATTCGGGTTCTCGCTCGCGGGCGGCGAGGCCATGGCAGCGGTGTCGCAGGTCCTCCGATCGCCCTCGCTGGCCCTGGCAGGGCTGCACTCGCACATCGGTTCGCAGATCTTCGACACCTCCGGCTTCGAGGTCGCAGCGCACCGGGTGGTGGGGCTGCTCGCCGCCATCCGCGACGCACACGCGATAGAACTGGACGAGATCGATCTCGGCGGTGGACTCGGCATCGCCTATACCGCGGCCGACGACCCGCAGTCGCCCGCTGTGATCGCGGCGAGGCTGCAGCGGATCATCGTCTCGGAATGTGAACAGTACGAACTCGCGGTGCCGCGCCTCGCCGTGGAACCCGGCCGCGCCATCATCGGCCCGGCCATGGTCACGATCTACGAGGTCGGCACCGTCAAGCCGATCCACCTCGACGGTGGCCTGGCCCGCAACTACATCTCCGTCGACGGTGGCATGAGCGACAACATCCGCACCGCCCTGTACGACGCCGAGTACACGGTCGTGCTGGCCAACCGGGATTCGGCCGCCCCGGCACAGCTGTCCCGGGTGGTGGGCAAGCACTGCGAGAGCGGCGATGTGGTGGTCAAGGACTGCTGGCTGCCCGCCGACGTCGTGCCCGGTGATCTGCTGGCGGTCGCAGCTACCGGCGCGTACTGCTTCGCCATGGCAAGCAACTACAACCGGGTACCTCGCCCACCGGTGATCGCCGTGGCCGATGGCGCGGCGAGCGTCATCGTTCGCCGCGAGGAGTTCGACGAAGTGATGGCAACCGATGTGGGATGGTCCGACGACTTGGCTTCCGTGGGAGTGCTGCGATGACGACCGCTGACCCTCGCCCGTCCGATCGTCCGGACGGCGGGCCGGTGCCGGCCCCGCGACCGCTGCGGGTGGCCCTGCTCGGGTGCGGCGTGGTCGGTTCTGCGGTCGTCAAACTCCTCACCGAGCAGGCCGATGACCTGGCTGCGCGGGTCGGGGTGCCCCTTGAGCTTGCAGGCATCGCGGTCCGCCGCCCCAACCGTCATCCGGACGTGCCGGCAGAACTGCTCACGACTGACGCCGAAGCCCTGGTGACCCGTCCTGACATCGATCTGGTCGTCGAGGTCGTCGGTGGGATCGAGCCGGTACGCAGTCTGTTGCTGAGTGCGCTGAATTCGGGAAAGAGCGTCGTCAGCGCCAACAAGGCGCTGCTCGCCGAGGACGGCGCGACGCTGCACGCGGCCGCGACCGCCAACGGTGTGGACCTCTACTACGAAGCTGCCGTTGCGGGCGCGATTCCGTTGCTGCGTCCGTTGCGCGAGTCCCTCGCCGGTGATCGGATCACCAGGGTCATCGGCATCGTCAACGGGACGACCAACTTCATCCTGTCCCGAATGACCGCGACCGGGGCGGGATTCACCGAGGCGTTGGCCGAGGCAACCGCCCTCGGTTACGCCGAGGCCGACCCGACGGCCGACATCGACGGCTTCGATGCGGCAGCCAAGGCGGCGATCCTGGCCGGGCTTGCCTTTCACACCAGCGTGACCGCGGCCGACGTCTACCGCGAGGGCATCAGCGAGGTCACCGCGGCAGACGTCGCGAGCGCGGCGGCGATGGGCTGCACGGTGAAGTTGCTGGCGATCTGCGAACGCAGCATGGTGGCCGGTGTCGACTCGGTCTCGGTGCGGGTGCACCCGGCGATGATCCCGCTGACCCATCCGCTGGCCGGCGTGGGCGACGCGTTCAATGCGGTCTTCGTCGAAGCGGAGGCCGCCGGGTCACTGATGTTCTACGGCAAGGGCGCCGGCGGTGAGCCGACGGCCAGCGCCGTCCTCGGCGATCTGGTGGCGGTGGCACGTAACCGGCTCAGCGGCAGCAGGGGAGCGGGCATGAGCGCGTACGCCGCGCTCGCCATCCAGCCGATGGGAGAGGTGCTGACGCGCTATCACGTCGCGCTGGATGTGGCTGACAAACCTGGCGTGCTTGCGGCTGTGGCGAGCGCGTTCGCGGATAACGGGGTGAGCATCCAGACAGTCCGTCAAGAGGGTAGGGGAGACGCGGCGACCCTGGTACTCGTGACGCACACGGCTCCTGATGCTGCGCTCGCCTCGACGGTTCAGCGCTTGTCCGAGTACGACTTCATCCGCCGTGCCGGCAGCGTGATGCGGGTCGAGGCAATGTCTGCCGACTGACCGATCTCAACAGCACCACCGACCGATTGCCGCTACCGAAAGCCTTATCGAACAAGGAGAAAACTCCGATGACCGGACGGCAGTACCAGGGCACGGCGTGGCCCGGCCTGATCGAGGCGTACCGGGACCGGCTCCCGGTCACCGCAGCGACGCCGGTCATCACCCTGTACGAGGGCGGTACGCCGCTGATTCCCGCGGAGAGACTGTCCGAGCGGGTCGATGCCGAGGTCTACCTCAAGGTCGAAGGTGCCAACCCGACTGGTTCGTTCAAGGACCGTGGGATGACCATGGCCATCTCGAAGGCTGCCGAGGCCGGCGCGAAGGCTGTCATCTGTGCCTCCACCGGAAACACCTCCGCCTCCGCCGCCGCATACGCGGTCAAGGCTGGGATGGTCTGTGCGGTGCTCGTACCGCAGGGCAAGATCGCGTTGGGCAAGATGGCGCAGGCGCTGGTTCACGGAGCGCGACTGCTACAGGTCGACGGCAACTTCGACGATTGTCTGGAACTCGCACGCAAACTCGCCGTGGACTATCCGGTCGCCCTGGTGAACTCAGTGAACCCGGATCGGATCGAGGGCCAGAAGACTGCCGCCTTCGAGATCTGTGACCTGCTGGGTCGCGCTCCGGACATCCACTGCATTCCGGTCGGTAATGCAGGCAACATCACCGCGTACTGGAAGGGTTACACCGAGTACGCCCGGGACGGGCTGATCCCTGAAACGCCTGCGATGTATGGGTTTCAGGCCGCGGGTGCGGCGCCCATCGTGCTCGGTGCCCCGGTGCTGAAGCCGATGACGATCGCCACCGCCATCCGGATCGGCAATCCGGCTTCGTGGACGCAGGCCGAACAGGCTCGCGACGATTCCCACGGCCTCATCGACTCCGTCACCGACAAGCAGATCCTGGAGGCGTACCGACTGTTGGCGCGTACCGAGGCAGTCTTCGTCGAGCCGGCATCGGCCGCCAGCGTCGCGGGCCTGCTCAAGGCGGCGAGTTCCGGCAAGGTACCCGCCGGCTCGGTCGTCGTGTGCACCGTCACCGGCAATGGCCTCAAGGACCCCGAGTGGGCCATCGCCGGGGCGCCGGTGCCGGTCACGATTCCGGTGGACGGTCGTGCTGCCGCGATCGAACTCGGGTTGGCCTGATCTGCCGGTGTCGAGGGGAGACTAGATGTCCGAGCAGTTCAGCCGTGCCCCGGTCACTGTCCGGGTGCCGGCCACCAGCGCGAATATCGGACCGGGATTCGACGCCTTCGGCCTGGCGTTGTCGCGCTTCGACTCGGTGACCGCGTCAGTACTTTCCGGAGGCCTGGACATTGCCGCTGCGGGCGAGGGTGCGTCGAGCATCCCGCAGGACGAAACGCACCTGATCATTCGTGCCATGCGCGCCGCGTTCGACGTGCTCGGCGGTCAGCCCCCCGGATTACGCCTCTCGTGCGTGAACCGGATACCGCACGGGCGCGGTCTCGGTTCGTCCGCCGCGGCCATTGTCGCCGGGGTGGAGCTTGCACGCTGCCTGAGCCACGACGGCCGTGCCCGTCTCGACGACGCTGGAGCGCTGGCCCTCGCCGCTCGCCTGGAAGGGCATCCAGACAACGTGGCGGCCTGTCTGCTCGGCGGTCTGACCATCGCCTGGACGTCTGACGGCACCTCCCGGGCGGTCCGGCTGCAGCCGCAGGGCTTTCAGCCGGTGCTCTTCATCCCGAGTGACCAGTCAGCCACGCACACGGCAAGGGCCGCGCTGCCGCCGCTCGTCCCACACGCCGACGCGGCGTTCAATTCGGCGCGTTCGGCGCTGTTGACCGTTGCCCTCACCGGGCGACCAGAGCTGCTGTGGACGGCAACGGAGGATCGGCTTCATCAGCATTACCGCGCCGCGTCGATGCCCGCCAGCAGCAGCCTGCTCGCCGAGCTCCGGGCGGGCGGCGTCGCGGCAGTCATATCCGGGGCCGGCTCCTCGGTGCTGGCGCTGGCGGTCTCGCCGGACCAGGTTGCCACCGCGTTGACCCTGGCGCCGGCCGGTTGGGAGTGCGCACCGTTGCAGGTGGCCGAAGGCGCCCGCTGCTCGGTGGCGTGAACGAATCTGCGCGTGCGGAGTAACCCCGGAATACTTGGCGGTACCCCTGTGTTGCTGAGGCGACGGATCAGCGTCTACGCTTATCCCATTCCTCGCGCGACCGCAGTCGATGGAGAAACGCGACGAACGCAGCTCGATGAGCCTGCGGATGCCACCTCAGAGACGAAGACCTCGTCGAACGCGACGAAATTCGCCCGCACGGAGCACCCGGACCGTCGTCGGCTGGCCAAGATTGATCGGCAAGCCGATCTGCACCGGCGAAAAATGCGCCGATTCCACATAGGCGTTCACCCGCACGTTTCGGGTGTACGACCACCTCGGAAGGATCCGACAGCACAGTGACAGACACCCAGGACCAGATTGACGTCCTGTCCAGCATCGCCCCGAGCGATGCCAGCAAAGACCAGACCACCAACCCTCCTTCGGTGGCGCGCGCGAAGCGGCGCTCCGGCTCGCTGTCGGCGATGCTGCTGCCCGAGCTGCAGGCCCTCGCCGGCTCGATGGGGCTGAGCGCCGGCAAGCTGCGCAAGAGCGACCTGATCGCCGCCATCGAGAGTGCCAACCGCCCCGTGGCAGCGCCCCCGAAGACCGAAGCCAGCTCGACCAAGGCCACCGCGGGCCGCCGCGACCAGTCCAAGGCGGAGGACGGCGGTACCCGCAACCGGTCCGCCGTGACCGCTTCGGGTGCCGCAGCCCCGACCGATGCAGCCCCGACCGACGGCTCCGTGCAGGCTCCGACCGATGCACCCGTGCGCTCGGGTCGGACGCGTCGTACCGCGAGCCGCGCAGCAGGTCCCGCGCAGCCGACGCTCACCGACTCGGTTGAGTCCGCTGATGGCACCTCCAGCGACAGCGCCGATTCTTCGTCCAGCGACACCCGCGACCGCACGGCCCCGGATCGCGCGGTCTCGGATCGCGTGGACCGGCAGTCCGACCGTGGCGAGGGCCCGCGCAACCGGCAGAACGCCGAGCGGACCTCAGCCAACCGCAACAGCCAGGCCCGCGACAGTGACAACCGAGAGGCCGGTAACCGCGAGGCCGGTAACCGCGAGGGTGGCAACCGCGAGGCCGGTACCCGCGAGGCCGGTACCCGCGAGGGTGGCAACCGCGAGGCCGGTAATCGCAATGCCAACGGCCAGGGCGGCACCCAGAACAGCCGCAACAACAACCGCGACGCCCAGAACAACAACCGGGACGCCCAGAGCAACAACCGGGACGCTCAGAGCAACAACCGTTCGAATCAGAACGGCCAGGGCGGCAACACCCAGGGCAACAACAATCCGGGCAACAACGGCCAGGGCAACAACAATCCGGGCAACAACGGCCAGGGCAACAACAACAGTTACGCCGACAACGACGATGAGTTCGGCGCCAGCCGTCGCGGTCGACGCTTCCGCGATCGCCGCGGCCGTAACCGGGACCGTTTCGACACCAGTGCGACCGGAGGCCGGCCAGATGCCGAGCCGACGATCGCGGAC
>JBBQFE010000005.1:0-19353 GCA_038321605.1 Mycobacteriales bacterium
TGGACTGGGACGGCAAGATCCGGATGGATTGCTCGTCCCCGTCGGCGATGGCATCGCTGATCGGTCGGATGGACGCCAACCCCGGCCTGTACGACATCGCCACCGGCAACGACACCGATTCCGACCGCCACGGCATCGTCACACCCGACGCGGGCCTGATGAACCCGAATCACTATCTCGCGGTGGCCATCCAGTACCTGTACGCCAACCGGCCGGGCTGGCACCCGGACGCAGCCATCGGAAAGACCCTGGTGTCGTCGTCCATGATCGATCGGGTGGCCGCAGACCTCGGGCGGAGACTCATCGAGGTCCCGGTCGGCTTCAAATGGTTCGTACCCGGGCTGCTGGACGGGTCGGTGGGCTTCGGCGGCGAGGAGTCCGCGGGCGCGTCGTTCCTGCAGCAGGACGGTTCGGTCTGGACCACCGACAAGGACGGCATCATTCTCTGCCTGCTCGCATCGGAGATCCAGGCGGTGACCGGCACCTCGCCGTCCGAGCACTACCGCGGGCTCACCGAACGGTTCGGCACCCCGGCCTACGCCCGGATCGACTCACCGGCCACGCGCGCGCAGAAGGCGGTACTGGCCAAACTGGCGCCGGACCAGGTATCCGCGGCGGAGCTCGCAGGCGATCCGATCACCGCCCGGCTGACTGCGGCGCCAGGCAACGGAGCGGCCATCGGCGGGCTCAAGGTGACCACCGACCGCGGCTGGTTCGCCGCTCGGCCGTCCGGCACCGAAGACGTCTACAAGCTTTACGCCGAATCGTTCGTCGGCCCTGAGCACCTGACCCTGATCCAGGACGAAGCTCGCGAGATCGTGGCTGCCGCCCTGGACAGCTGACCCGAGCTGGCGCATCCCGCCGGTCGATGTGGTGGTCGGGCGCCGGTGAACCCACGCGGCATGAATTCTGACATCGCTATGTCAGAATTGGTGCATGCACCTTGATGATGCGCACCCGGACGAAACCCCCGATCGATTCCTGCGATCGTCGCCGTTCGAGGACTTCATCGCCGGTCTGCCCAAGGCGGAGTTACACGTCCACCACGTCGGCTCGGCGTCGCCGCGGATCGTGGCCGAGCTCGCCAGCCGTTACCCGGGCGCGCCGGTGCCCGATGATCCGGCCAAGCTGGCTGAGTACTTCACGTTCTCTGATTTCGCCCACTTCATCGAGGTGTACCTCTCGGTCGTCGATCTGATCAGGGACGCCGAGGATGTGCGAACCCTGACCTATGAGATCGCACGGGACATGACGACGCTCAACATCCGGTACGCCGAGCTCACCGTGTCGCCGTACTCCTCTATCCGCCGTGGGATTCCCGCCGAGGCGTTCATGGAGGCCATCGAGGACGCCCGGATCAGCGCCGAGCGCGACCTGGGGATCGTGCTTCGCTGGTGCTTCGACATCCCTGGCGAAGCGGGCCTGGCGGCCGCCGACCTCACCGTCGACGTCGCCACCAGGTTGGCACCGGCCGGCCTGGTGAGCTTCGGCCTCGGCGGGCCCGAGATCGGCGTGCCCCGACCGCAGTTCCAACCGCATTTCGAGGCCGCCCGGGCGACGGGCCTGCACAGCGTGCCGCACGCCGGCGAAACCACCGGACCCGAAACGGTCTGGGACGCCATCCGCACCCTGGGGGCTGAGCGGATCGGTCACGGCACCTCGTCGACGCAGGATCCCCGGCTGCTGGAGTACCTCAGCGAGCACGCCATCGCCCTCGAGGTCTGCCCGACGTCCAACGTCGCCACCCGCGCGGTGCCGAACCTTGCGGCCCATCCGCTACCCGAAATGGTCGAAGCCGGCGTGCTGGTCACCATCAGTTCGGACGACCCCCCGATGTTCTCGACCGACCTGAACCGCGAGTACGCAGTCGCGGCCGAACTACTCGGACTCGACCGGCCAGGCATCGCCACGCTCGCACGAAACTCGGTCACCGCCTCGTTCGCACCGGAGCCGGTGAAGGCCCGGCTGCTGTCCGAGATCGACCAGCACCTCGCCGCCGGGTGACGGCGCCGCCGGATGGCAGCTAGTCGGCGGGACCGCTTCCCAGCGTCAGTGAGGCGCTGTGCGTCGAGCCCGCTGCGTCGGTGTAGCGAACGGACACCTGGTCACCGGGATTGAGCTTCTTCATCACCGTGCTCAACTCGCTTGCGCTGCTGACTGCCGTGCCGTTCACCGCGGTGATGGTGTCACCGGCGACAAGACCCGCCTTGGCGGCGGCGGATCCCGACACCGTGCCGGCGATCGTCGCACCGGCGCTGGTTCCACCGGTTGCGCTCGAGGACAGCTGGACGCCGAGGAACGCCGGGTAGCCGATGTGGATCGAACTGGTTTCGACGCCGCTCAGGATCTGTCTGGCGATGGACGTGGCCTTTGCGATCGGGATGGCGAAGCCGACGGTGCTGGTCGAACGTGAGGTCGAGGCAGCCGTGTCGATCCCGATGACCTCGTTCTTCGAGTTGTACAGCGGGCCGCCGGAGTCACCGGCCTGGATGTCGGCATCGGTCTGGATCATTCCGGTCAGACTCTCGGAGTTGCTGCCGTCGGAGTCGCTGGCCGTGATGGACTGATCCAGCGCGATCACCCGGCCGGTCGCCGAGCTCGGCGTCCCGCCGGTGCCGCCGGCGTTACCGACGGCGGTCACGGTGTCGCCGACCGCGACATTGGTCGAGTCACCGATGTTCGCCACCGCGAGCCCGGACGCATCCTTGAGCTGCAACACCGCAACATCGTCGGTCGGGTCCGTCCCGACCAGGGTCGCCGTGTAGGTCTTGCCGGTGCTGACCACGACGACCGAGATGCTGGTCGAGCCGTCCACCACGTGGTTGTTGGTCAGGATCTGACCGGACGAGCTGAGCACCAGTCCGGTACCTGCGGCTTTGCCGGTGCCGTAGTCCAGAACGGTGTTGATGTCGACCACTCCGACCTGCTGGGTGGTGGTCGCGGTTCCGGTGGTCGACGAACCCGAGCCGCCGGAACCCGAGCCGCCTGACCCGGAGCCGCCGGAACCGGAGCCGCCGAACGGGGTCCCGAATCCGAACTGGCCGCCGCCGTTGCTGCCCGTGCCGCCGGTGCCGTCCTGCGAGGACCCGTTGGGCTGGCTGTTGGGGCTGGTGAGCGCGGTCTGCTGTGAGGAGTTCCGGTTGGCGCGCTCCACCGCCACCGCCACCGTGCCGACGGTCAGCGCGATGACCGCAGCGGCGGCAATCGAGCCCACCAGCAGTCGGCGACGGGACTTGCGGGGTGCAGCGGCCGCAGGCGGGGTCCAGTACTGGGGAGAATTCGTCCAGAACTGCTCGCCGGCGGGGTGCTGACCCGCCAGCTGGGGAGGCCCGTACTGGGGTGCGCCGTACCGGGGGGGCCCGTACTGGGGGGGCCCGTACTGGGGTGCGCCGTACTGGGGTGCGCCGTACTGCCCGTACTGCGGGGTCCCGTACTGGGGTGCGCCGTACTGCCCGTACTGAGGCGTCCCGTACTGAGGCGCGTCGTACTGCCCGTACTGCGGCGTCCCGTACTGGGGTGCGCCGTACTGCCCGTACTGCGGCGTCCCGTACCCAGGCGCGCCGTTCTGGGGTGTTTCCGTGTAGGGAACGGACGGGTACTGGCGAGTCGGCTGGCCGTCACCGAACTGCTGAGGCGCGCTCCACTCACCGGGCTGCGCCGTCCAGGGCAGGATCGAACTCTCCGACGCGGGCGTCGGCTGCTCGGTGGACTCAGCGGGCACTGCCGATTCCGCAGCGGCCGCGGCGTCGGCCTGTGCCCGGTCGCCCGTTGACTCGTCGCTCATGGTTCTACCTCGTTCGTTCGACAAAGCTGGTCTGAAGTGTTCACTGGGTGCTACTCGATCAGCAAACGCGTCTGACCTCGCGGGTCCCTTTGAACGAACACAGGGCTTGCTGTGAACCGCTCGTCCGGGAATCGCCCGCTTCATCCACTAGCCTTACGGCGATGGATATCAAGGGCGCGGTGCCGGTCGGCGCCGTACAGGAAGACACCGAGGTCAGGGTCCGCAGGCCCCGCTCGGTGATCGCCTTCGCCTGCTGGTTTGCCGTTGGTGTGGGCGTGGCCTATCTCGGTTTCGTGATCTTCGAGCGCCTGCGCAATGTGGTACTCATCCTCGCGTTCGCCCTGCTGATCGGGTTGACGCTGGAGCCGATGGTTCAGTTCCTGCATCGCCGAGGGATGCGTCGTGGCTTCGCCGCACTGCTGACCTGGCTGGCGGTGGTGGCGCTGCTGACCGCGCCGTTCATCCTGGCCATCGACGCCGCCAGCACCCAGCTACCCACCCTGATCAAGACCGCGCCGACCCTGATCAAGAATGCCGAAGGCCATCTCGGCGCGCTGGGCACCCGGCTTTCGACCGTGACCAGCTCGTCCAGCGGCGGCAGCCTCAACCCCACCAAGATCCTCAACTACGTACTGACCAGTGGCGAACTGCTGTTCAACGCCGTGACCGACATCGTCGTGGTGGCGTTCCTGTCTCTGTACTTCGCGATCGGTCTGCCGAAGTTGCGCGACCTCTCGCTGATGGCGGTGCCTGCCAGCCGTCGAGGCAGAACCGCGCTGATCGTGGACGAGCTGATCGGCCAGGTCGGGCGTTACATGCTGTCGACGGTGCTCATCGCGTTGCTGTGCGGCCTCGGCACCACGATCTGGGCGTTGTCCTGGGGCATCCCCTACGCGGTGCTGCTCGGCGCGCTGGTGTCGGTGCTTTCGCTGGTGCCCGTCATCGGTTCCACCGTGGGTGGCGCGATCGTGACGCTGGTGTCGCTGACGGTGAGTCTGCCGACCGCCATCGCCACCCTGATCTTCTACATCGGCTACCGAATGGCGGAGGACTACCTGATCCAGCCGCGGGTCATGAAGTATTCGGTGGAGCTACCCGGGGTGATCACGGTTCCCTCGGTGATCCTCGGTGGCGCCATTCTCGGCATACCCGGTGCCCTCTTCGCCGTCCCGCTGGCCCTGATCATCCGACTGCTCGTCCGCGAGCTGGTGTTTCCCGCTACCGACCGCGCCTGATCACGGGCCGCTGATGCGTGCGGCCAGCATCGCCCCGGCCGCCACGAGCCAGCGTTGCGGGTCCGTCATCGCGGCCCGGGACGAGCCTGCGAGCTCGGTCAGGTCGACCGTGTTCGCCGACCGCTGTTCGGTCGCCACCGAGCCGGCCACCACCAGGCCCGGCGTGTTCCCGAGCAGTCCCAGGACGTACCCGCACGCCTTGCCCGAGAGCGAGGTCTCGTCGAAGCGGCCCTCCCCGGTGATCACCAGATCGGCGCCCGAGACCGCCTCCGGCAGGCCGATCAGTCCACCGATCGTGCTGGCGCCCGGTTGCAATTCGGCACCCCAGCAGGCCAGACCGTAGGCAGTGCCGCCGGCGGCGCCGGAGCCGGGCTGCCACCGATCGCCGCCGAGGACGTCTGCGAAGCGGCTCAGCGCGAGGTCGAGCTCTGCCACCTCGTCCGGCCCGGCCCCCTTCTGCGGAGCGAAGATCGCGGCGGCTCCGTTCGCCCCGCACAGGACCGCCTCCACATCGACCAGCACCACCGCGCCGCCGGGCGGTAGCGCGATCAGCCGATCGGTGTCGATTCGTGCCAGGTTGGCCAACCCGGCGCCGCCGACCGGCAGGATCCCGCGGTGGCCGACCAGCCTCGCCCCCATCGCCGACAGGGCGCCCGAACCACCGTCGGTGGAGGCCGACCCGGCGGGCGCGATCACGAGCCTGGTGACGCCGTCCCGCAGCGCCGCCGCAATCACGATGCCCAACCCGATGGTGTGCGCGGACAGCGGCGCGAGCTCGGTGAGATCGGCGATTCCACACACCTGGACCAGCTCTACCACCGCGGTGTCGCCCGAGCGGAGGTAACGGCCCAGGTGGGGTGCTCCGACAGCGTTCACCGAAGCGACCTGCACCCAGTGCGGGTCCGGCAGCGACCCGGCCAGCACCGCCGCCGTGCCGTCACCGCCGTCGGCCATAGGCAGTAGCACCAGCTCGTCCTGTGGCCGTCGGCTCCTCCAGCCCTCGGCGAGTGCCGCCGCGGCGAGCTCGGCGGTCAGCGTTCCCTTGAACTTGTCGGGCGCCAGGACGACTCTCATGGCGTGCGGGTGAGGCGCTCGGGAGCCAGAAAGGCGATCTCGTGGCGGGTGGTGCCCTCGATCACCAGGTCCGCGACGATCTCGCCCACCACCGGCATGAACTTGAAGCCGTGGCCGGAGAAGCCCAGTGCGAGGACCACCCGCCCGGACGCGCCCGGATGCATGCCCAGTACGAAGTCATCGTCCGGAACGCCGGCGTACATGCACGCGCTGCCGCTGAGCCATCGCCCGTCCAACCCGGGCAACGCCCGGGCCAGCAGTGGCGCCAGTCGATCAGCGTCGCGCTCGGTGACCACCCGGTCGAGCTGGTCGGGGTCGGTATCCAGACCGTCGCGGTACAGCGCGCACTTGACCCCTGCGTCACCGGGCTGATGCGGAAAGCCGTAGATCTCGGTGGGTTGCCCGCCCGGCTCGGTGGGCCACTCCCAGAGATACACCGGAAAGCGGTCCGCTGAGTAGTCCCCGAGCGACCCGGCGCCTCCGGTCGGCTCCCACCAGTGCACGGTCTGCCGCTGCGCGGTGATGCCGAAGAGATCGACGTTGCCGAGCCGGCTGGCCCACGCCCCGGTCGCCAGCACCGCACGTGGCGCGACGACCTCGGTGTCGGCGGCGTCGATGTGGACGCCGGACGGCCCGAGCTGGATGGATTCCACCTCGGTGTCGAACCACAGTTCGGCGCCGGCCTCCAGGGCCAGTTCGATGGTGGCAAGCACACTCGGTTCGGCCTTGGCGTAGCCCGCGTTGGCCTCGAACACCGCGACGTGGTCCTCGGGCAAAGAGAACTGCGGAAAGCGCTCACGCATCGCCGCCCGATCGAGCACCTCGTGTGCCAGTGACCACTGCCGCGCCGACGCCAGCGTCCCGGTGACCACCGCGCTGTCTGGCCGACCGATCATCAGAGCGCCGCAGCGGACGAACAACTGCTCGCCGAACGCGGCGGACAACTCGTCCCACAGTTCGTAACTTCGCTGCAGCAGCGGGACGTAGTCGGGCCGCTCGAAGTAGGCCTGCCGGACGATCCTGGTGTCACCGTGCGACGAGCCGAGCGCATGGGCCGGGGTGAACTGCTCGATGCCCAGTACCCGCAGTCCGCGCTTGGCGAGGTGGTAGGCCGCGGACGCCCCCATGGCACCCAGGCCGACGACGACCACGTCATAGTCCAGTCGTTCTTCGGCCATGCCACCCATCATGTCAAGTCCGGGCCTCCTCACGCTCTCCCCACACGGATTTCCTGCGGTGCCGATACCGTGTCTGTCGTGAGCTGGCTGACCGATCCCGACGAGGAGTGGAGCACCGACGAGCCGTCGGCGCCCCCGGGTACTCCTCGCCACGGTGCCCCGGAACCGCCCGCTGCCGGCCCGGCGGGGGCTGCGCAGCCTCATGTGGACCAGCACCCGGCCCCTGCCCAGAGCCCACCCAGCGCTCCCCCGCCACCTCAGTCGCCGATGTTCCCGGACTACCGCGGTGAGTGGGGCGGCGGAGAGGTCGACCCGGCGGCGCAGTACCCGTATGAGCAGCAGCCGGTGCCTGACACCGCCGGGTCGGCGGATCTGGACGACTACAGCGACGAGCGTCCCAGCCGGATGAAACTCGTGGCCATCGTGCTGACCGGCTGGTTGGTGGTGAGCATCGCGGTGCTGGCGTTCCTGCTCCTGGTTCGTGGCCCGCACTCCAACAGCACGACCTCGGCCCCTTCGGTCACGCGAACCCCTTCGGCTGGGGGCGCTTCGACCACCGATTCCTCCTCATCACTGCCGGACGGCTGGGTCCAGCAGGCCACCGACGATCAGACCAACTGCGCGGCGCACGCCTACGGCCAGGTACCGGCGTTTCTGACCAAGACGCCGTGCTCGTCGATGCACCGGGTGCTGTCGACCACCAACCAGGGCGGACGCACCGTGGTGATTGCGTCCTACACGATCACCTTCAACACCGCTGCCAGGGCTGCGAGTTTCAATACGCTGGTCACCTCCGACGGCACCGGCAACGTCGACGACCTGCTGCGCGAGGGGATCACCTACCCCGGCGCGCCTGCCAAGCTGCCGCCCGCGGCATTCGCGTCCCGCCTCAGCGGGCTACAGGTGCAGGTCGCCGAGGCCGGGTACACCACCGGTGTCTCCAGCACCGACGACGCAACCCTGAAGAAGCTGGCAGCGCTCGCCGTCGCGGCGCGCTGAGCAAGTAGCTGGACGCCTCGCTGACCAGGTAGCCGGCGGCCTCGCTGACAGTCGGCTGGTCCACCGGCGGTGATAATGCAGGGGTGATCTCGATAGCTCTGGCCACCCAGCTGCGCGATGCCGGCCTGACCTGGAAGCCCGCGTCCGGTGACCGGTTCGTGGTCAGCCAGGCAGAGATGGCGGGCGAGGTCTTCGTCCTCAGCGACATGACGGTCGAGGTGCACGACTTGCCGCAGGGACCGGTGATCGGCTTCAACGGCACCACCGAGTGGGCTCTGGATTCGGTCGAGAACGAGCACGCGGTCTGGCTGCCGCGCGAGACTCAACTGCGCGAACTGCTGGCAGCCACCTTCAGGTCCCTGAGCCGTGATGACTCGGTCTGGGCGGTAGCACTGCAGATCAACGGTGAACCGGTGCACACCGAGCACGCCGACGCCGAGGAGGCGTACGGACTGGCGCTGCTCGCCCTACTGCGACGAGCCGGCTGAACCGGACCCGCGGAATGTGCGGGTTGCGCGTCAGCGGGCCATCGCCGCGGTGTACCGCTCGGCCAACTCCGAGGCGAGCTCACGGTAGGCAGCTGCCACCGAGCTCTTCGGCGCGGTAAGTACGACCGGGCGTTTGGCCAGCACCGCACTGGGTACCCGTCGCGAATGCGGGACCCGAGTGTCGAACAGGTCCAGTCCGGTGCTCGACAGCGCGTCCACCACCTCGCGGGCCGCCAGACCGGTGGCATCCCAGTTGGCACACACCACCCCGAGCAGGACCGCCCTGGTGTTCTCGAAGTTGCGGTGGGTAGTGAGGAAGGTTGCAATCCTGACCGCACCCAGCGCGCTGCCGGGGTCGGAGGTGAAGACACTGATCACGGAATCTGCGGCGGCGACGGCTGCCAGGGTCAGGTTGCCGGTGTCCCCATGGGTGTCGATCACGATGTTGTCGTAGTAATCCTGCAGCGGCCTCAGCGCCCTGCGCATGCTGGTGATGAGACCGCCTTGCTGGGCAAGGGAGATCCCGACCGCTTCCAGGCTCGGGTGCGCCGGCAGGACGTCCAGCCCGGGGAGCACGTCTCGGCGGATCACCTCCCGGGCCGCCACCTCCGTCTCCGGATCGAGCAGGCCGGCCAGCGAATCACCGGCACCGGCGACCACCCCGAAGGCTCGGCCGAGGCTCTCCTGAGGATCGGCGTCCACCGCCAGGGTCCTGCCGCTGGCGGAGAGCACGGCCGCCAGGTTCGCAGCCGTGGCGGTCTTGCCCACGCCACCCTTGCTGCTGCAGATCGCAAGCCTCATCCGGTGATGCCCTTCACAGTGCGTCATCGTGCCCAGCCGAGCTTAACCAGCCCACCCGCAGCCCGCCCCGCAATGCGACGGCCGCCACTGTGGCCGCCCCGCTCTGGCGGTCAGATCAGGCCCAGGACGGACGTACGCTGGAAATCGCTGGCCGGCCGCCCCACGCCGACCCCAGCACCGACGAGGTAGTAACTAGGACAAGGCAACACCGTACGGACGAGGTAGAGAGGCAGACCATGACGACCAGCACGCCCGCCCTGGGCAAACGACCCCAGCGTGGACCCTTCGCCTGGGCCGGCGCGTTCACCGGCTTCTACCCCGCAAAGGCCGACGATCTGGCCGGCCTGGACGCGGTGACCCGCTTTCTGTACGCCGCCCGCAGCGTGATCCTGGTGATCTCCGCGCAGGCGGCGCTGATCGCGGGGCTGCTGGCCGCGACCGACCGGCGCTTCGAGGTCGTGCCGTTCGTCCTGGTCTTTCTGGGGTACCTGGTCCTGCACGCCATCAGCAACCTCTCCAACGACTACTTCGGCTACCGCCGGGGCCACGACACGGAGGACTCGCCGCGTCGCCGGTACACCCTGCACCCGGTCGCCAGCGGCGTCTTCACCATGCGCTTCCTCGCCACCGGTCTCGTGGTGCTGGGCACTGTCGCGGTCGCCATCGCGGTCTACTTCATCGCGCTGCGCGGCTGGGGCGCGGTGGGCTTCGCCGCAGTCGGCGCCATCCTGCTCTACGCCTACGACGCCGCGCCGCGCGCGCTGAAGGAACTCGGCCTCGGTGAGGTGGCTGCCTTCCTGGTCTGGGGCCCGCTGATGATCGGTGGCGGCTACTACGTGATCACCGGAACGCTGTCCGGTGCTGCGTTCCTCGCCTCGATCCCGTACGGCCTGGGCGTCGCCTCGATCCTGGTCGGCAAGCACATCGACCAGCGCGCCTTCGACACCTCGCAGGACCAACGCACCCTGCCGGTGTTGCTCGGTGAGCGTCGGGCCCGGCTGCTCAACCAGTCGACGATCATCGGCATGTACCTCTTCGTGCTGATCGGCATCCTCTTCGGCGCGCTCTCACCGTTCGCGCTGGTGGTGGTGCTCGCCGGGCCCCGGGCGCTGCACGCGCTCAAGGTGATGTCCAAGCCGGCGCCGGCCGAACCGCCTGCCGGCTACATCGGCTGGCCGCTCTGGTATCACCGGGTCTGCCTGGTGCACAACCGCTTGTTCGGTTGGCTGTTCATCGCTGGACTGCTGGTCGGCGTGATCTTTCCCGGCTCACGCCTCTGATCTCGGCCGGGTACTGGGCACCGACCCGTCCGGGTGCCGAGCACCGATCAGCGCACCGCCTCAGCTGCTCTGCACGATCCAACAGGCGCGATAAGGCGCCAGCCACAGGTTGCCGTCCTCGGCAGCTGCCAATGACGTGGCGGTGATCGCGTCGTACGGACGATCGATACCGAGTTCCACCAGGATCCGGAGGGGCACCGGGCGCCAGATCGCGGTGACGTTGTACAGCGTCACCAGGTCACCCAAGGGATGCCTTCGGCGTACCGGCAGCACGCCGGGATCGGTGATTGCGAGGATCTCTGAAGCCACCGAGCCATGCAGTTGTTCCAGTCGGGCCCGGGCGGCGGCCAATGCGGCGATGCCCCCGAAGAGCCGTCCGGGGACGGTGGTCGGGTCCTTGTGCAGTGCTGCGCGGTCCCAGTCCATCCGCGGCCGATGCGCCCAGCGGTTGTCCCCCTCGTGGCCCGGTTCCGCTGCCCAGTCGGGGTCGTTGAGCAGGCCGATCTCGTCCCCCATCCAGAGGACGGGTACGCCGCCCCAGCCGAGAATCATCGCGTGGGCGAGCAGAATCCTGGCGATCGCTGCGTCCACCTCGGCCGTCGAGCCACCCTCCAGCGCGGCCTCGAGGCCAGCCAGGCTGGCGGTGGTTCCGCTGATCCGGCGATCGCCGGTGGCCGGATTGAACTGGAACACCAGGCCCCGCGCGCTGGAGCCGTAGAACTGGCCGGAGTAGTAGTCCGACAGAAAGCTCCGATGCGCGTGGCCGTTCAGCCCCACCGCGGCAGCGTCTGCATCGTCGATCGCCCAGCCGATGTCGTCGTGGCAGCGGACGTAGGTCATCCAGGTGGTGGTCGGCGGGATCGGCGGGAGCTCGCGCAGCGCCTGCGCCGCCAGTTGCACGTCTCCGGCGGCCAGCATGGACCAGATCTGCACCATCAGGCTGTTGTGATAGGCCAAATCACTGACCTTGCCGAAGTGCTTACCCTGACCCAGGTAGTTCACCAGGTCGCGCGGAGCAACGATCGCCTCGGCCTTGAACAGCACCCCGGGCGCCGCGATCCGCGCGACCGCGCGCAGAGCCTGCGTGATGGCGTGCACCTCGGGCTGGTTCTGACAGTTCGTGCCGAGCCGCTTCCACAGGAAGGCCACGGCGTCCAACCGCAGCACCTCCACGCCGAGGTTCGCCAGGTACAGGATGATCTCGGCGTACTCGCAGAAGACGTCGGGGTTCGACCAGTCCACATCCCACTGCCAGGAGTTGAACGTGGTCCACACCCAACCGTTGAGGTCCTCGTCGAAGGTGAAGTTTCCGGGAGCGAAATCGGGAAAGACCTCGGGAAGGTTTCGTTCGTAGGCATCGGGGAGTTCTCGATCGTCGAAGATCGGAAAGTAGCCGCGGTACCGCTGGTTTCCCGCACGGGCGGCCACGGCCCACGGATGCTCGGCGGCTACGTGGTTCAGCACCAGGTCGACCACCAGGCTCATCCCATTGGCACGCAGTTGAGCCGCCAGCTCTCTGAGGTTCTCGTTCGTGCCGAGGTCGCTGCGCACCGTCCGGTAGTCCATCACGGCGTACCCGCCGTCGCTGTCGCCTGGACGTGGCTGCAGTAACGGCATCAGGTGCAGGTAGGTGACCCCCAGTTCGCGCAGGTATTCGACGCGTTCGCCGACGCCCACCAGGTCGCCGGCCATCCGGTCGGCGTACGCGGCGTAGCCGAGCATGCGGGGTTCGCAGAACCAATCCGGTTGCAGGATGCGCACCTGATCCAGCCTGGCCAGCTCGGCGGGCCGGTCGGCATACGCGGCGGCGGCGATGGTCACCACCCTGACGGCCAGCGCGGTCAGCCGGTCATCCAGCGGGGCGTCACTGTCGATCCCCGCTGCTGCCTGGGAGGCGTCGTACACCGTTGCCTGCGAGCCGCCGTAGACCTCGACGAGGCCCGACAACAGATCCGGCCACCAGCGCTCGAGCCGCAGCACGAATTCGTCGCGACGGTGCGCTGGCTCGTGCATGAGCACTGCGGTGGCAGCGCGAACGACGGTCTCGGGTGGGCGGGACATGCCGGAAAGGTTATCTGCGCGAATCCCATTGGGATAGGACTACGTGATCAGGGTCTGCAAACGGGACCGGGAACCAGCTCAGGCCTGTTGCGCGAGTCGGGACTTCACCGATGAGATCGATTCGCCGTTCTTGAGGCGGCTGGCCATCGTGCGGCCGTCGACCCGCACCCGCAGGTCCTGGGGGGTGAGCCCATTTCTCTCACACTGCTCGATGATGTGCCTGTCGTGGATGCCGAGCCCCGCGGCCCGCCACTCGTCACTGACGGCGGTGGCCTGCGCCTGGTCAGCCAACTGCTCCTCCAGCGAGTACGGGGCGGCGGCGAACGGGTCCGCGGGACGGGCCTGCTGGCGCGGGCGGCTCTCGGCGGTGGTGGGCGCGAACGCGGGCCCGACGGTGGGCATCTGCGGTCGGCTCGCGGTGGTTCGCGGCAGCGATACCGAGAACAGTGGGTTGCCGTTACCGTTGCTGCCGCCCGCGCGTAGGTGCGCCCGCACGTCGTCGGCCAGTTCGGCGCTGAGCCTGGAGTTACCGCGGGCCTCGCCGCCGAGATCGGCTACCGCTCTGAGCACGACCGCACTCGCTACTCCGAGTTCGGCGGCAAGACTGTGCACATCGATCACGTTCACATGCTCTTTCCCAGGGGGTGCACCGGTGGCGGGCCAAGATGACGGGTGGAACGCCCTGAGACCGGTGAGATGGCCGCCCGAGTCGGTTCAGAAACCGCCGGGCGATGGCCCAACTGTACCCAGAACCGCCGCGACGGGTGGGCCTACGGCAAATCTCGTCATGACGTTGTAACCCATTCTCTTTACAGAGGGTTTACACTCGAAACGCTCGGACGGTCCTTCGGGGGTCACGGGGGAGAGACCGGGGGACTGTCCGAGCAACCTCCTCAGCTTTGTCCTGAGCCGCCGTGCGGCCGCTCGGCAGCGGAGTCCGAAAGGCTCCGTCTGCCCCTGAGTGACGTTGTATACGCGCTGGGTGAATTCATAGGGCATGATGTGCTCCGCCGGACGAAAGCCGACGGCATCTGAGTCCGAACGGGAACCCTGTGGCGCGTACCGACGAGAAGTCCCAGCAGTTGTCAGCCGATTCCGGGCGTGGAGCCCGCACTCGCCGCACCGCGATCCGGGTCGCCGGCATCGGCGCTGTCGGCGCCGCCGGTGCGCTGCTGGCCGCCCCCGTCGCGCAGGCTGCCGCGCCGGCACCCGCGGTCGGTGGCACTGTGACCACCACTCCCACCCCTAGCTCCGGTTCCACCAGTCCTTCGGCGAACGTCACGATCCAGCCCGACTACGGCTTCCAGAAGGCCCGCGTCGGCATCCGGGTCGCGCCCGGGGCGGTAGTTCCGGCGGGTACCTCGCTGGCGGGTGCCACCCTGCACGTGAAGATGTCGGACGGGACGAACCTGGCCGAGGCGACCTGCACCACCCTCGCCGACGGCTTCTGCGACAGCGGTTTTCAGAACCAGGCCCGACAAGCGGCCGCAGCCCACGTCAGCGCCGCGCAGGTGCAGGCAGCGCGGGCTCAGGCTGCCGCCCAGCCCGCCGCGGCGAACGTGCCCCCCAATGAAGAGATCCTGGTGTTCCCGGGCGCTTCGCTGACGGTCACCCAGCTCACCGCCCCGAAGAACCTGCTGATCGATGCCCGCACTCTCGTCCTCTCACCCTGCATCGCCGCCAACGGCCCCATCTGTGATCCGATGGAGACCGACCTGGTCTTCAACGACCGTGGCCTGCCGCCGGTGGCCAAGAACGACACCGCCACCTCGACGGACAGCGGGACGATCACCATCAAGGTGGTCACCAACGACAGCGGCACCGGTGCCCCGATCACGCTCAAGTCGGTGGGTGCTGCCAAGCACGGCACGACCAGCATCAGGAACGGCGCCATCGTCTACGTCCCGGACCCGAAGTTCAGCGGCACGGACACCTTCAGCTACACCATCAGTACCGCCAACGGAACCTCGACCGCGCTGGTGTCGGTGAAGGTGACGGCACCGCCGGTCGCCGCAGTCAGCGACGCTCCGCAGCTGGCCAACACCGGTTCGTCCAGCACCCAGCCTGTTCAGGTCGGCCTCGGCGCGGTGGCAGCGGGCCTGGCGCTCACCTTCGCCGCCCGCCGCCGATCGGCTGCACGCCGCTGACCTGGTACGCCCGGCATACGCCCGCAGGGAGGCCCGGCGAGGTGCTCGCTGTGAGCGGCAGCGAGCACCCGGACGGCGCCATCGTCGACGTCGGTCCCGCCGAGGTCGAGTCACTGCTGAGCGGTTCCGGGTGCTACCTGCGGGCGGCGCTCGACGCCGAGGGAATCATCAGCGCGGTCACCTCGGTGCCCGCCGGTGCGACACAACCCGAGGTTTGGTTCGTCGAGGTGCGGGAATCCCGAGCGACACCGCCCGCGGTGAACCTGGTGGCCTTCACCGGCCGCGGGCTGCCCGACGGCGCGCTGCTCGACCAGACGGCTGCCAGCAACGTCGGCGTCAGCAGCACCGATCAGCTGGGTGCGGTGCGCTGGTGGCCGGCAACGGGTGAGGTCGACCAGATCTACGTATCGCCTGACTGGCGCCGCCACCGGATCGGCACCCGGCTGGTGCTCACCGCGGGATGCCTTGCCATTGCGCGTGGTTGGTCCCGGCTGTGGAGCGATGGGCAGCGGACAGAACTCGGTGAGCGGTTCCGCGACACAGCGGACTGGCGCCACCGGACGGCCGACCTCACTCACCTCGCACCACCGATGACCCCGCCCATATCAGCGCAGAGTGAGCATTCACGTAACGTTTACGTGGGTCCGGACGGACCAGGCACGAACACGCCGCTGGAGTAGGGGGTCGGAACCGGGGTGACACAGACCGCTACCACCGCCACGGTGCCCGACCCGTTGCAGGAGACCGGCCCGACCAGTCCGTCGCGGCCCGGAGTGGTGCTCACCGGGTGGCGCGCGACCTTCGCCTCCTGGTGCGGACGGGTGATCATGCTGGCCGGGTTCTGGTCAGTCCTCAGCCTGGTGTTGCGTCCCGTCCGAGCTGCCCGCCGCGTCGATGACCTGTTCGGTCTGGTCAACCTGCCGGTAGGTCCGTCCATCTTCTCGGTGGTGCTGCTGTTCATCATCGGCGGAGCCGTCCGCCGGCGCATGCGGGTGGCGCTCTGGCTGCTGCTGGCATTTCAGTTCCTCGCCGCGCTGTATCTGATAGCCGTTCTGATCCAGGTCGCGGCGCGCGTGGAGGACACCCACAACCTCTCGGTACTCCAGACCGGCGAGCTGGTCATCAACGCCATCCTGACGATCGCCCTGGTGATCCTGCTGTGGTTGAGCCGCCGCGCCTTCTCGTCCAGGCTGGAACCGGGTGCCCGCTGGCGCGCGCTGGCCGTCCTGCTGGTCGGGCTCGCGATCTCGGTCACGGTGTCGTTGGTCTTGACCTTCGCCTTCCCCGACCGCCTGCGGCACTTCGGGCGACGGGTCGCCTGGGCGGTACGGGTCGCGTTCGGTGTCGAGCCCGACACCACTGAGGTCGGCTGGGCCGGCCAGCATGGGCACCACTGGATCGCCGCGCTCGCCGGACTGATCTCGGCCGCCGCGCTGGTGGCTGCGGCACTGGTCTTCCTCCGATCTGCCCGCGCGAAGGCCTACCTGACCGCGCAGGACGAACTGGCGGTACGCGGTCTGCTGATCCAGGCCGGCGAACGTGACTCGCTGGGCTACTTCGCCACCCGCCACGACAAGTCGGTGATTTTCGCCGGCAATCACGGTGCGGCCGTTACCTATCGGGTGCTGGCCAACGTCAGCCTGGCCAGCGCCGATCCGATCGGGCCACATGCGGCCTGGGAACCCGCCATCGACGCCTGGCTGGCCGAAGCTCGATCCTTCGGTTGGTTTCCGGCGGTGCTGTCGGCCAGCGAAGAAGGCGCCAAGGCCTACGTCGCCGCCGGCCTGAAGGCGCTGCCGATCGGCGACGAGGCAGTTATCGAGGTGGACGGGTTCACCCTCGAGGGCGCGACGATGCAGCCCGTCCGGCGCGCGGTGCACCGGGTGCAGCGCGCCGGGTACACGATCACCGTCCGCCGGCATGCCGATCTGAGCGAGGAACAGCTCGCCGAGATCGCCCAGCGGGCCGAGGACTGGCGGGGCGACGAGACCGAGCGCGGGTTCTCGATGGCGCTGGGCAGGCTCGGTGATCCGGCGGACGGGCCCTGCGTTGCGGTGCTGGCGCACGACCGGGACGGCCGGCTGCGCGGCATGCTCTCCATGGTGCCGTGGGGTCAGCGTGGTCTGTCGCTCGACCTGATGCGCCGGGACCGGGACTCCGAGAACGGCCTGGTCGAGGCCATGGTCGCAGCACTCGTCAACGCTGCCCGGGACGAGCTCGGGGTCCGGGCGATCTCGCTCAACTTCGCGATGTTCCGGGGCATCTTCAGTGCCGCCGAGCGGGTAGGGGCGGGCCCGGCGGTGCGCCTGACCAGCCGGGTGCTGACCTTCGCGTCCAGGTTCTGGCAGATCGAGAGTCTGTACCGCTCCAACGCCCGCTACCTGCCGCGCTGGACGCCGCGCTACCTCTGTTACGACTCGTCGCTGACGCTCACCCGGGTCGCCCTGGCCGCTGGCATAGCCGAGGGTTTCCTGCCCGCTCTCCGAGGTCCGGTCGAGCGCTCATCCGACGGCGACGTCGAGTACGAAGGGCACCGGCTGCCGTTCGCCGAGGCAGTGGAGCTGCAACGACGGACCCTGCGGCGACCGCTGATCCCGCGGCGGCGACTCAGCCAACAGCAGCAGGTACGCCACGACAAGCTTGATCGGCTGGTCGAAGCCGGCGTCGATCCGTACCCGGTGTCGGTACCGCGCAGCTGTGACATCGCCGCGGTACGGGAGCGTTTCGGCCAGCTTCCGCCGGACAGTCATACCGGCGAGCAGGTGTCGGTGGTCGGACGGGTGCGCGCGTTACGTGACCTCGGCGGTGTCACGTTCGCGGTGCTGCACGAGGGATCGGCGTCCATCCAGGCCATGGTCGAGGCGTCCTGCATCTCCCCCGAATCCCATGCGCTGCTCCAGGCCTCGGTCGACCTCGGCGATCACATCAGCGTCAGTGGCGAGGTCGTCACGTCCCGGCGGGGCGAGCTGTCGGTGCTGGTCAGCGACTGGCGGATGGCGTCGAAGTGCCTGCGCCCGTTGCCTGATGCGCACGCCGGCTTTGCCGATCCCGATGCCCGGGTGCGGTTGCGTCACGTCGACCTGATCGTCAACCCCGACGCGATGGAGATGCTCACCAAGCGGTCGGTGGCCGTGCGCGCGATCCGGGAATCCTTTGCGCACAGGGACTTTCTCGAAGTTGAGACACCGATGTTGCAGGCGGTGCACGGCGGTGCCAATGCCCGTCCGTTCGTCACGCACATCAACGCCTACGACTCCACGCTGTACCTGCGGATCGCCCCGGAACTGTTCCTCAAGCGGCTCTGCGTCGGCGGTATGCGGCGGGTGTTCGAGCTGAACCGGAACTTCCGGAACGAGGGTGCCGACGCGACCCACAACCCGGAGTTCACCTCGGTGGAGGCGTACCAGGCCTATTCGGACTACCTGGGTATGCGGGAACTGACCCGGGAGCTGATCCTGGAGGTGGCCACGGCCATGCACGGCAAGCCGATCGCGCTCCGCCCCGGGCCGGACGGCGAGCCGATCGAGGTGGACCTGAGCCTGCCCTGGCGCTCGATGACCGTGCACGAGGCGGTGTCGAAGGCAGTCGGGATGCCGGTCACCGCAGACACCACGGTGGCTGAGCTCAGCAGCCTCTGCAAGGCACGCGACATCGTCCGGCCGGCGGAGATCACACCCGGGCTGCTGGTGGCCGAACTATACGAGGCACTGGTCGAGAAGCAGACCGTCGAGCCCACGTTCTACCTGGATTTTCCGGCTGAGACCTCACCGCTGACGCGCAAGCATCGGACTGATCCTCGACTGTCCGAGCGCTGGGATCTGGTTGCCTTCGGAGCCGAGATCGGCACTGCCTACTCGGAGTTGATCGATCCGGTGGACCAACGTCAGCGGCTGACCGAGCAGTCCGCGAAGGCGGCGGCTGGCGATCCCGAGGCGATGCAGGTGGACGAGGCCTTCTTGTCGGCGCTGGAATACGCGATGCCTCCCACCGGCGGGCTGGGCATCGGGGTGGACCGCCTCGTCATGATGCTGACCGGAGCGTCCATCCGCCAGACGCTGGCCTTCCCCTTCGTCCGCCCCGGCGGCCGCTAACCCCCTCCCACCTTCTCTTCCGGCATTGTGCGGCCCGAAATCACCGATCCTGCGGCGTGTCGCGTGATTTCGGGCCGCACAATGCTGACCGGGGTGGAGCGGAGGGCGAGAGATTCGAACTCTAGCCCTGGGTGTGCGCGGCGGAACTGAATGTGTGCCTGCACTTGTTTCGTTGCTGGTCGCGGGCGGCGGTTACCTGTCCGCGGGGCCGGTCC
>JBBQFE010000006.1:0-17808 GCA_038321605.1 Mycobacteriales bacterium
GAACACCTGGCATTCCCTGGAGGCGACCCGGCGTCTGACCGAGATGGTCGCGACGGGTTGGCCGGTGCTGGTGTCGTTGTCGAACAAGGACTTCGTCGGCGAATCGCTCGACCTGCCGCTGGATCAGCGGTTGCTCGGCACCTTGTCGGCCACCGCGGTCTGCGCGTGGCAGGGTGCCACCGTCTTCCGGGCCCACAACATCGCCGAGACCCGCCAGGTCCTGGACATGGTGGCGGCGATCCGCGGTACCAAGCCGCCACGCCGGGCCGTCCGGGGCCTGGCATGACGTCGAGCACCGGTGGTCTGCTGGTGGCAGTCGCGTCGTGCCCCAACCCACCCCTGTTACTCGTGGGCAGAACCGGCGGGCCGGTGGCGGAGGTCGACGAACTCCGCAGTGCGTGTCTGGCGGCCATTGCGGTGATCATCGACGCGGCACCGGAGGTGGTGGTGATCGTCGGGGCGGACGCCGAATACGACCTCGCAGAACCGCTGAGCATCGCGGTCGGAAGCGAACTGCTGAGCCAGGCCGGCTGGTCCGGCCCGGTGCAGCGGGTGACCGTACCCCGCACCGCGAGTCCTGCGGACGCGGCGCTGGCCGGTGTGCGCATCCGTCAACGCCCCGGTCGGGTCGCGCTGCTGGTGATGGCTGACGGTTCTGCCTGCCGGACGTTGAAGGCGCCCGGTTACCTCGACGAGCGCGCGGTCGACTTCGACGACGACCTGACCCGGGCACTGCTGGCCTCGGACTGGGCGACCGTGGCGGGCCTGCGACGCCAGCCGGCCGAGGACCTGCTGGTCGCCGGCCGAGCCGCCTGGCAAGTGCTGGCGGGTGTGGCGGAGACCGGTGAGCTGGTGGCCACCAGCCACTACGCGGCCGCTCCGTTCGGCGTTTGGTATCCGGTGATCAGTTACCTGCCGGACACCGTCCGCTGACCTGCCCGGCGAGCCTGGCGGACGGTGCTCCGGCGGTCACCGGCAGCGGTCAGGCCTTGTCGATCTGATCCTTGAGGAAACCCTCGGCCTTCTCGATCTGGTCGTCGTGCCCGTCCACCTTGCCCTTGATGAAGTCCGATGCCTTGTCGACGCCGTCCTCGGCCTGGTCCTTGTGGCCGTGCACGAGTCCGAGCGCCTTGTCCTTCAGACCGTCGAGGTCCATGGATTCCTCCGTAGCGGGTGCTGTCCTGCCGCCGCGCCCGGACGGGCGGACGGTTCGCTCACCCTAACCGCCGATGGCGTTGCGCGACGGCGTTTCGCCAAGGTATGCAAATTGCGAGCATTTGACGCCATCTCGCCTTGCATATTGTGCAATCCGACTAGCAATTACTGAGCAGGTTGTGCAGCATGCCGAGAAGGCCGCAAGCTCGCTGCACAGACCGCTCGACCCCGACCAGTGGAGGACCCGATGACCGGTGCCGTGACGACCGCCGAGAAGAACCTGACTCTGGACGAGCGAGCCGCCGACCTGGACCTCGACCAGCTCAAGCAGCTGGTCGGCCTGGTCGCTTATGACGAGGCCTCGGACAAGTTTCCGGTCACCGGGTGGGATGCGGTGGTGTTCGTGGTCGGCAACGCGACCCAGACCGCGCACTTCTACCAGTCCGCATTCGGCATGACCCTCGTCGGCTACTCCGGTCCTGAGACCGGCAACCGGGACCACAAGTCCTACGTCCTCACCAGTGGCTCCTGCAGGTTCGTGATCTCCGGCGGTGTCAGCCCGGAGAGTCCGTTGCTCGATCACCACCGTGAGCACGGTGACGGAGTCGTCGACATCGCGCTGGAAGTTCCCGACGTGGATCGGTGCATCGAGCAGGCTCGGCGCACCGGGGCGGTGATCCTGCAGGAACCGACCGATCTCAGCGACGATTTCGGCACCGTCCGGGTGGCTGCGATCGCCGCCTACGGCGACACCAGGCACACCCTGGTGGACCGGAGCCGCTACACCGGCGTGTACCTGCCGGGGTACGTCGCCCGGGAGTCGGCGCTGCTGCCCCGGGACGGGGCTCCGAAGCGGATCTTCCAGGCCCTCGATCACGTGGTGGGCAACGTGGAACTCGGCAAGATGGACGACTGGGTGGGTTTCTACAACAGGGTCATGGGTTTCGTGAACATGGCCGAGTTCGTCGGTGACGACATCGCCACCGACTACTCGGCGCTGATGAGCAAGGTGGTGGCCAACGGCAACCACCGCGTGAAGTTTCCGCTGAACGAACCGGCCATCGCCAAGAAGCGGAGCCAGATCGACGAGTTCCTCGACTTCTACCGTGGTCCCGGCGTCCAGCATCTGGCGTTGGCCACCAACGACATCCTGGCCACGGTCGACGCGATGCGTGCCGAGGGCGTGGAATTCCTCGCCACCCCGGATTCCTACTACTCCGATCCTGAGCTCCGGGCGCGGATCGGTGAGGTCCGGGTACCGGTGGAGGAGCTGCAGAAGCGCGGCATCCTGGTGGACCGGGACGAGGACGGCTACCTGCTCCAGATCTTCACCAAGCCGGTCGGCGACCGGCCCACCGTCTTCTTCGAGATGATCGAACGGCACGGCTCCCTGGGCTTCGGCAAGGGCAACTTCAAGGCGCTGTTCGAGGCCATCGAGCGCGAACAGGATCGGCGCGGCAACCTCTGACAGGATGGCGGGATGACCCGCGAGATCGACGCTCTCGACGTGGCCATCCTGTCGGCGCTGCGAGCGAGCCCGCGGGCTGGTTTCCTCGAACTGTCCCGCACCCTGCGGGTATCGCGCGCCACCGTGCAGTCCAGGCTCGATCGGCTGGAGAGCGACGGTGTCGTCACCGGCTTCGGCCCGGACATCGATCTGGCGGCTGCCGGTTACCCGGTGCTCGCGTTCGCCACGCTGGAGATCGCGCAGGGCAGGCTGGCCGAGGTGCGGCAGGCGCTGGCCGCCATCCCGTCGGTCGTGGAGGCGTATGCCACCACCGGTCCGGGCGATGTCCAGTGCCGGCTGGCGGCTCGGTCCCACGATGACCTGCAGCGGGTATTGATCGAGGTGTCGCAGATCCCCGGAGTCGCACGGTCCACGTCGGTGATCGCGCTCACCCGGCTGGTCGGCCACCGCGCGGTCGAACTGCTCGATGCCGGCGATCCACCGCCGGCCACCCGTTCCGGCCCGCGCTGATCTGCGAGCCCCCGCTCGACGAGGTCGGCCGCGGCGTGCGCTCGGGCACATAATGGAGAGACGCCGGAACCGATGCCGGCCGAAAGGCGACCTATCCCAACGTGAGCACTCAGAGCCCCGAGGCCGGCCCCCAGCCCAGATCCGCTGATCCCGCGGTCCCGGCGACTGCGGATGCCGGCGGATCCGCGGCCCCCTTATGGACGATCTGGCTGATCGCCTTCGCGATCGTGGTCGGTCTGGTCGCGGCGGTCGTCCGGTTCGTGTCGTTGCCCGCAGCCGACCAGCAGATGGCCGGCATGCAGCACAGCGGAGCCACCGGTGCGCTGCTGCGGATGGGGTCATCGGGCGTGACCGAGCAGCTGCTCGGACGGGCGCTGGTCACCAGTTGGCAGCTGGATTCGTTGGCGGTGCTGTTCGTACTGTTGCTGGCCGCCGGCTATCTCAGCGCCGTGGTCCGGGTCCGACGGTCCGGTGCATGGCCCTATGGCCGGATCATCGCCTTTCTGGCAGGACTCGGTTTCTGTATCTATGCAACGTGCGGCGGTATCGGTGTCTATGACCAGGCACTGTTCTCAGCTCACATGCTCGGCCACCTCGCGTTCGTGATGGTGGCACCGGCGCTGCTCATGGCCGGCCGGCCGATCGAACTGCTGCGCACCGCAAGCTCGACGTCGCGCCGGGAGCGGCTGGACCGATTGCTCAACGGCCCGGTGTGGACGGTGCTCACCGCCCCACCGGTGGCGCTGGCAAGCTATGCGGTGGTGATCGTCGGCAGCCACCTCACCGGTCTGATGGACACCATCATGGGCAATGCCTGGGCAGGGCAGGTCGAGCACCTGGTCTACCTGGTCATCGGCTGCCAGTTCTTCCTTCTGGTACTGGGCGATACGCCCGGCCGTTGGCAGCTCTCGACCCCGGCTCGCTGGCTGATGCTGGCGCTGTCGATGGCCGTCGACACCTTCGTCGGCATCGTGATCATGCAGACGACCAGGCCGGTGTCGATGCAGGTCGTGCCCGGGTTGCACGTCAACCCGGTGACCGACACCCACACCGGCGGCGCGATCATGTGGTTCGGCGGCGACGGCATCATGGCCGCGATCATGATCGTGATGGTGATCGGGTGGCTGAAGGATCCGGCGCGCCAGAGGCAGGACAACTCGGGCTGGATGGAACAGGCCCGTCGCGTCACGTTCGCCGAGCGGATGGGCATCGATGCCGCCAACGTGGCCGACGACCTGGACTTCGACGACGAGGACGGCCGGCTGCAGGCCTACAACGACTGGCTGGCCCGGCTGGAGAAGTCGCCGGGGCACCGCCCGGGCCGCTGACCAGCAGCTGAGCCGCTGACCGGAAGCCGCTCCGCTGACCGGCCGGTGCTCCGCTGACCGGAAGCTGGGCTGAGGTCGTCAGTCCGCTTCGGACTCCTTGACCAGCTCGTAACGCGGATTCGCCAGCGCGAGATGGCCCTTGAACTCGCCGACCCGGCCGGTGGCGCGAATGATCGAACCGGGTTCGATGCCGGCGATACCGGTACGACCGAAGAACAGCAGCCTGACCCCGCCGGTGCTGTCGAAGACCTGCGCCTCCAGGGATCTACCGGCGGTCGTCCCGACCTGCAGCACCTTGACCTTGCCCTGCACCGTCACCTGCTGCTTCCACTGGACGGCTCCGATCGGGGTGGTGCCGTCGGCCCGGGTACTGGTCTCAGCTGGGCTCTCGAACGACGGACCAGCCAGCACCGCCGGTCGGTCGGTGCGGGCTCCCACCGGCTCGAGCTGTCTGCCCGCGGGCGTGGCCTCATCGCCGGATTCCAGCGCAGGGTCGTGCGCGGCTCGTTGTTGCCGCTTGGCCAGCCGATCCTCGAACTCAGCCGTCAGCGTCGTGTCGAACGGGACGATGGTCGCCGCGACGTGCGGGATTCTGCTTACCGCGTAGGCGATCCGATCAGCCGTCCGGTCGTGCAACAGCCGCTGTGAGACCCGCCGGAACGAGCGCCGGGGCAGCAGCACCGTGACCTCGGCCTGCTCGCCGATGACGGTGCGCAGGGCCACCTTCGAGGCACCGCGCAACAGGCGACGATCGGCGCACTCGACGAGTTCGAGCGGTACCCGGTCACCGAGTCCGCGTTCGATCCAGGCCCGCTGCAGCTCCTGTGCCTCTTCGGAGTCCAGCGTCAGGTGCACTGCGCGGATGTCGGTGGGGCGAAGGCTGCCCGCGTAGCGCATGGCCCGGATGACCGCCAGATCCAGCCGGTCGACCAGCACCAGCACCACATGCCGGGGGTAGTGACCGCTGCCGGCACCGGATTCCTTACGCAGTGCGGTCACGACATTGAGGGCCCTGGCCTCGGCGCGGTAACGGGAGTTCAGCCGCATCAGGGCCAACCAGCCCAACGGGAATAGCAGCACGACCAACCACGCGCCCTCGGTGAACTTGACCACCGCGAAGATCAGCACCACCAGCGCCGACACCAGGCCGCTGGTCAGGTTGATCGCGATCCGCTTGCGCCACCCCGGCCCGCGGTGCGTGCGGTGATATTTGGCCATGCCCAACCCGGCCATCGTGAAGCCGGTGAACACGCCGATCGCGTAGAACGGCAGCAGCTTGTCGACATGTGCGCCCACGCCGAGCAGCAGCACGAGCGCGGCGACCGTCAGCACGATGATGCCGTTGCTGAAGGCCAGCCGGTGACCGCGCCGGGTCATCTGCCGCGGCAGGAACGAGTCTTCGGCGATGAAGCTGGCCAGGAACGGGAACCCGGTGAACGGGGTGTTCGCACCGGTGATGAGGATCAACGCGGTGGCGACCTGAACCAGCACGAAGCCGATGGTGCCGTACCAGGCGCTGCCGAACGCCTCCTTGGCCACCTGGCTGATCACCGTCGGACTACCGCTGCTGTAAGGGGTGGCGTGGGTCTGGAAGGCAAGGTAGGAGATGCCCAGGACCAGGGTGCCCAGCAGGACGCTCATCACCGAAAGGGTCTTGCGCGCGTTGCGGCCCTCCGGACGCTTGAAGGCGCTCACCCCGTTGGAGATCGCCTCGAGACCGGTCAGCGAGGCGCCGCCATTGGCGAACGCCTTGAGCAGCACGAAGATCGCAGCCCCGGAGAAGATCGCGTGATGATCGTTGTGGATGCTGATCATGCCCGCGGCCCGGGCCACGTGCGGCAGATCGCCGAAGATCTCGCGGATCACTCCGATGACCACCACCAGACCGGCCATCCCTACGAAGAAGTAGGTGGGAAACGCAAAGGCCTTACCGGCCTCACGGACCCCGCGCAGATTGCCGAAGGCCAGCAGCACCACGATGCCGATGGTGATCTCGAGGGTGCTGTGCTTCAGGGTGGGCACCAGTGAGGTGATCGCGGCGGTGCCTGCCGCGGCCTGCACGGCCACCGTGACGATGTAGTCGATGAGCAGCGCGACCGACGCGATCTGCGCCACCTTCGGTCCGAAGTTCTCCCTGGCCACGACATAGGAACCGCCGGCCTTGGTGTAGACGGTCACGATCTCGCGGTAGGACAGCGTGGTCAGGATCAGCAGCCCGAGTACCACCGCCGTCATCGGCATCAGAATGTGGAATCCGGTCATGCCGAAGACGCCGAGCAGCACGATCAGCATCTCTTCGCTGCCATAGGCCGAGGACGAGATGCAGTCCGAGGACAGCACCCCCAGCGCCGCCTTCTTCGACAGCTTCTCGTCGTGCAGCTGGGCGGTCACCAGGGGCGGCCCGAGTACCGCCCGCTTGAGTCGGTACCCGACCCGCTCGGGTAGCTCGATCGCCGAGTCGAGGTCATCGATGCTGGGAACCGTGGGACGTGGATCGTCGCGACCGGTTGTGAGGACCGACATCTCGTACTGCCTTCTGCCTGCGGCCACGCCGCGTCCGAATCGGCCGGCAGCGAGCGGCGGCCGACCCTTCGACGCTAGGCCGGGCAGATAGCAAGAGAGGCGCCCGCAGGCGCCTCTCTCGCGTGTTGGAGGTGTTCCCTCACGTGTTCCTCATGGCCCCGCCAGCCCGGCTGTGATCTGCCTTGCGGCGGGCTCATGCCCGGCTTCGGTCAGTCGGACAGGGCCGGGTAGTCGATGTAGCCCTTGGTGCCGGGGGTGTAGAAGGTATCCGGGTCCGGCTCGTTGAGCGCTGCGTCCGTACGCCAGCGCAGCGGCAGATCCGGGTTGGCCAGGAACGGCCGGCCCACTGCCACCAGGTCGGCTACGCCGTCGTCAAGAATCTGCTGGGCGCTCTGCTTGGACGTGACCGACGAGAAGCCGTCGTTGGCGATGAACGGGCCATCGAAGCGGGCCCGAAGGTCGCGAATCAGTTCGCTGCGGGGGTCTGCCAGCGCGTGCAGGTATGCCAGTCCCAGCGGTGCGATGCCGTCGATGAGCGCCCCGTAGGTCTCGGCCAGGTCCACGGCGTCGGTTTCCAGGGCGCCCTGGATGTTGTGTCCGGGGGAGATCCGGATGCCCACCCGCTCCGGTCCGATGGCCTCGGCGACGGCCTGCACGACCTCGATGACGAGCTTGGCCCGCGCCTGCGGGCTGCCGCCGTAGGAGTCGGTGCGGACGTTCGAGGCCGGTGACAGGAACTGGTGCAGCAGGTAGCCGTTGGCGGCATGCAGTTCCACGCCGTCCAGGCCGGCATCAACGGCGTTGCGGGACGCCTGCACGAACTCACCGACGATGCCGGACAGTTCAACGGTGTTCAGCGCGCGGGGCGTCGGATAGTCCTTCATTCCGCCGGCGGTGAAGATCTGGTCCGGAGCGGGCAGCGCGCTGGGTGCCACGACCTCTAGGCCGTCCTTGTTGTCGGGATGACCGATCCGGCCGGTGTGCATGAGCTGCAGCACGATGGCGCCGTCCTCGGCGTGCACGGCGTCGGCAACGGCACGCCAGCCCTCGATCTGCTCGGCGTTGTGGATACCGGGGGTGCCGGCGTAACCCTGGCCGACCGCGCTGGGCTGGGTGCCCTCGGTGATGATGAGCGCTGCCGATGCCCGCTGACCGTAATAGGTGGCCGCGATGTCCTTGGGGACACCGTCGGCCCCTGCCCGGTTACGGGTCAGCGGAGCCATTGCGATGCGGTTCTTCAACGTCAGCTTGCCCACCGTGACGGGCTCGAACAGGTCGGTCATCACCACTCCGTAGTCGTATCGGACTGCCCTGGTCGGCAGTGCCTCGCCCGACGGAACCAGCTTGCTGGGATGGTCATTCCGCCGGACGGGGCCATGGTGATGATCCCGACACTGTTCGAACCCGTACTGGCCGAAGGTCGCTGGCCGAAGGGCGCTGGCCGAACAGCGCTGACCAGAAAAACCGATCAGACGACGGTGAAGGTTGCCTTCTGATCGGCCGCCGAGCTGTTGCCCACGTACACCTCGATCTGGCCGGCTTCGACGGTGAACCTGGCCTGGTTGTCGTAGAAGCCGACGTCGGCGGTCCCCAGCGCGAAGGTGACGGTCTTGGACTGGCCCGGCTCCAGGGTCACCCGCTGGAACCCGCGCAGGCGCCGGACCGGTTGCGAGATGCTGGCGACCGGGTCGTGGATGTAGAGCTGCACGACCTCGTCGCCCGAGCGGTCCCCGGTGTTGCGTACCGTGACCGTGGCCTCGAGCTTGCCGCCACGCCGGGACAGCTTGGTGGAGCTCAGCCGGAGTCCGGAGATCTCGAAGGTCGTGTAACTCAGCCCGAACCCGAAGTCGAAGAGTGGCCCGCTGGGCAGGTCCAGGTACTTCGAGGTGTACTTGTTGTTCGGATCCGCGGGTCGTCCGGTGTTCAGGTGGTTGTAGTAAATCGGTACCTGCCCGACCGCTCTGGGGAAGGACACCGGCAGCTTCGCACCCGGATTGACCTTGCCCAGCAGCACATCCGCCACGGCGTTGCCGGCCTCCACCCCCGGCGCCCAGGCCTCCACGATGGCTGCGGCGGCATCCACCACCGGCTGCAGGGTGAGCGGTCGGCCGTTGAAGAGTAGGGCGACGATCGGGGTGCCGGCTGCGGCAACTGCCGCGAGCAGCTGCTCCTGCACACCCGGCAGGCCGATCACGCTGCGCGCGGACGCTTCGCCGCTCATCGCCGCGCTCTCGCCCACCGCCAGTACCACCACGTCCGCTGCCTTGGCGGCCGCCACGGCAGCAGGGAAGCCGCTGACATCGGTTGACTCGATGTCGCAGCCCTTGACCGTGGTGACGGAAACGCCCGCGGCGCGCAGCCCCTCGGCCACGGTCACCGGTGGGGTGGTCTGTGAGCCGGTGCCCAGTCCCGACCAGGTGCCGTTGAGGTCGTAGTCGGCTTCGCCGAGCGGACCGATCAACGCCACCTTGCTCGTCTGCTTCAGCGGTAGTACAGCCTTGTCGTTCTTGAGCAGCACCAGACTGCGGCCGGCGGCGTGCCGGGCGCTGGCCCGGGCCGTCACAGACACGCTGGTGACCTCGCCGGACTCGACCACGTACGGGTGTTCGAAGAGCCCGAGTGCGAACTTGACCCGCAGGATTCGGCGGACCGCGTCGTCGATCTGGGCCTGCGTGATCCGGCCTGCTGCGAGCAGTTGCTTGCCGGTGTCGACGTAGTTGGTCGACACCATCTCCATGTCGACGCCAGCCGTGATGCCGGCCGCGGCAGCGTCCGCACCGTTGCCCGCCACGCCATGCATGATCAGTTCCTGGATGCCGGTGTAGTCACTGACGACGAAACCGTCGAAGTCGTACGAATCCTTGAGAACGTCGCGCAGGGTGTAGACGTTGGCGTGCGCAGGAACGCCTGCCACCGCGTTGAACGAGGCCATGAAGGTCGCCACGCCCGCCTCGACGCACGCCTTGAACGGCGGCAGGTACTGGTTGTGCAGCTGCTCGATCGAGACGTCCACCGTGTTGTAGTCGCGGCCGCCCTCGGTGCCGCCATAGGCGACGTAGTGCTTTGCGCAGGCCGCCAGCTTGTCCGACGCCGAGTAGTCATGACCCAGATAGCCCTTGACCTTCGCGACCGCCAGCTGGGTGGTGAGGTACGGGTCCTCGCCGTTGCCCTCTGCAATCCGGCCCCAGCGCGGCTCGTGGGTCACGTCCATCATCGGCGCGTAGGTCCAGGTGATTCCGCTCTTGCGCGCCTCGGCCGCCGAGACCACCGCGTCTGTTGTTGCCACAGCCGGGTCGAAGCTCGACGCCTGGCCCAGCGGGATCGGGAAGTTGGTCGTGTAACCGTGGATCACGTCCAGGCCGAAGATCAGCGGGATTCCGAGCCTGGTCTGCTCGACTGCCTGCTTCTGCAGCGCGTTGAGCTTCGCGGCGCCCACCACTGAGAAGACCCCACCGCAGGGGTTGGTCGCCAATGCCTGCTTGGCGAGGTCCTCGGTGTTGACCAGTTGCAACTGCCCCAGCTTCTCGGTCAGCGTCATCTGCTTGAGCAGAGCGGAGACCCGTTGCTCGAGCTTGCCGTTCTTCGGCGGCTTGTGGGACCCATTGCCAGCGGTGGCGGCCGGTTCGGCGGCAGCCGATCCTGCAGAAAGCAGGCCCGTGCTGGCCACGCCGCCCAGAACTGCCGCCCCGCCCAGACCCGCGAGCGCGGAGCGTCGCGAGATGCCTGGTTCCGCTCCGTCGCCGCCCTGCGCGCCGGTCCTCTTCGCGCCGGTCCTCTTGATGTGGTGATCGGTCATCGGTGACTCCTCCTGATTGCTGAGCCCGTGATTGCCGAGCTCGCTGAACAGGGCCGCGCGCCGGATGGCTGTGGCAGCACGGCCCCCGACGAACGTGCCACCGAGTAGGTAAAAGAGCGGTAACGGCGGTCAGCGCGCATTGCTGCATTTCTCGCCATTCGGTGCACTTTGCAGGATTCGATGGATTGGCTGTGACCGTAAAGTGGGGTGTGACAGACGTTAAGTTTTGGCGTAATGTCGCCGCCGTCAGTGCGGCCGTCTGTCGGGGGTTAATTCGTGTCTTTCTCATATCGTCGTGCGCTCGCCATCGGCTGTGCCGGCAGCACGTTGGCCGCTTCGGTGATCCTGCTGGGCGTCGGTCAGGCATCGGCTGACGGCACCGGTGCCGCCCTGCCGGCCGGTAGCTCCACCTCGAGTTCGGTCGACGCCGCCACCGCTGCCGCGGCCACCACTGCCCCGGCCACCACTGCCCCGGCCGCGAGCGACACCCCGGCTGCGTCCACCGCTCCGACGACGCCGTCGGTAACGGTGTCGTCACCCCCTGCGACCTCAGCGCCGGCTGTTGCCTCGGCGCCCAGCGCCTCGACCGCGCCGTCGACCAGCACGTCGGCCTCGGTTCCCGCCGCCCCGCCGTCCGCACGGGCAGCGGTACCGCTGATCAACCTGCTCACCCCCACCAGCGTGTCCGTGACGGACGTCGGCGCCCCGACCGCCGGCGGCACCACGGCCGGCCTGGCCACCGTCACCGGCGTGAGCCAGCCGACCGGCCTGGTCACCTTCAGCCTCTTCGGCCCTGCCGACCCGACCTGTGGCGGGACGCCACTGTCCAACACGGCGGCCTCCCTGGACGCCAACGCTCAGGCGCAGTCTGCTGATGCTCCGGTCTTTCGCGCCGGCACCTACCACTGGCTGGCGAGTTACGCCGGCGATGCCAACAACAGCCCGTCGGTGTCCAGCTGCGCAGCCGGTGCCTTCACTGTCGGCAAGGCCGGCCCGCAACTCATCACCACCCCGTCGGCCTCCGCGGCCGTGGGTAGCGCGGTCACCGATACCGCCGCTGTGCGGACCGGCTACCTGCCGACCGGCTCCGTGACGTTCCGGCTCTTCGGCCCGACCGACCCGACCTGCGCCGCGACCCCCGTCGGTACTCGCACTGCATCGGTGTCATCGTCGGGTCGGGCGAGCACTGCCGGCATCGCGACGAGCGCGGTGGGCACCTACCACTGGACCGCGCGGTACAGCGGCGACGCGAACAACAATGCGGCCACCTCAGCCTGCGCCTCAGAGTCGGTGATCGTCACGAAGGCCACCGCGGTGCTCGACCCCGGCTCCGCAGCAGCGGTCGCCAGCAGCACCTCGCTGACCGCGACCGCGACCGTGGCAGGGTTCCACCCCACCGGCCTCGTGAGTTTCGTGTTCTACGAGCAGGGGAATACCGACTGCACCGGCAAGCGGCTGAGCACGCAGCGGGTGTTGCTGGATGCGAACTCGACCGCGTCAGCGGCGCCTGTCAGCGCACCGGCAGCAGGCGTGTACGCCGTCCGGCTGCGTTACGTCGGCGACGTCAACAACCGGTCGACCGCAGCGACCTGCACGACGGTCACCGTGCTCGCCTCCTCGTTGCTCGCGTCGACCGGAACCTCGACCACCGCACCAGCGCTGTGGGGTGCCGGGCTGTTCCTCTTCGGGAGCCTGCTGGTGGTCGGATCGCGGCGCCGCAACAACGCCTGACAGTCGTCATCGACGTGGTCACACAGATCCACATCTGAGGCTTAGACTGCAGGGCGGAGTTCGTGAAAGTTTTCACGAGCGCTCGTTTCCTCGGGTGGCGCAGGGGCTTCGGCCCTGTGGTGCCGGGGTGATATCCGCACTGCAAGGAGGCCTCTTTGACCGCGATCGTCAACGATCCCGCAGCGACGACAGCCGCCGCACCCGGTGAAGTGCCCGAGGGCAAGAAGTACGACGCGGACGTGATCGTGGTCGGCGCCGGCCCCTCCGGTTCCGCCGCGGCCTACTGGCTGGCCACCGCAGGACTGGACGTGCTGCTGCTGGAGAAGACCTCCTTCCCACGCGAGAAGGTCTGCGGCGACGGACTCACTCCGCGCGGTACCAGGGCGCTTGTCGACATGGGCATCGACGTCAGCGAAGAGGCCGGCTGGCTGCACAACAAGGGCCTTCGGGTCATCGGCGGTGGCCTTCGCCTCGAACTGGACTGGCCGGAACTGGCCTCCTTCCCCAACTACGGCCTGGTCCGCCCGAGGGCGGACCTCGACAACCTGCTGGTCCAGCAGGCAGTGAAGGCCGGTGCTCGGCTGCACGAGCAGACCAGCGTCAGCGGCCCGGTGCTGGACGCCACCGGCCGGGTGGTCGGAGTGACCGCCACCTCGCGCGCCGGTGAGAGCCGCACCGACCGCACGGAGATCACCTATCGCGCGCCGGTGGTGCTCGCCTGTGACGGGGTGTCCGGGCGGTTCGCGCTGGCACTCGGTCATCAGCGCAACGACAAGCGTCCGATGGGGGTCGCGGTACGCCGCTATTACACCAGCCCCCGGACCAACGACGACTATCTCGAGTCCTGGCTCGAACTGTGGGACGGTCCCCCCGGCGCCGACGATGCCAAGCTACTGCCCGGCTACGGCTGGATCTTCGGCATGGGGGACGGGTCGGTGAACGTCGGACTCGGCGTCCTGAACTCCTCCGCCGGCTTCCAGAAGACCAACTACCGCCAGTTGCTCACCCGCTGGCTGGACAACACCCCCGAGGAATGGGGGTTCCGTGAAGAGAACGCGCTGTGCGCGACTCAGGGCGCGGGCCTGCCGATGGGCTTCAACCGCACGCCGCACTACTCCAACGGGGTACTGCTGGTGGGCGACACCGGGGGATCGGTCAATCCCTTCAATGGTGAGGGCATTCCCTACGCCATGGAGTCGGGAAAGTTCGCCGCCGAGGCCGTCGTCCAGGCGCTGGCCCGTCCGGAGGGCCCGTCCCGCGAACTGGCTCTGCAGGGTTACCCGACCGCAATGGCCGCGGAGTGGGGGGCCTACTACCGACTCGGGGGCGCCTTCGTGAAGCTGATCGGCAACCCGGCGGTGATGCGTGCCTGCACGCGGCACGGACTGCCCCACCCGCGGCTGATGAAGTTCGTGCTCAAGCTCCTGGCCAACCTGTCGGATCCGCACGACGGTGACGCCAGCGACCGGATCATCACGGCTCTGACCAAGATCACCCCCGCGTTGAAGTGATTCCCCGCGGGTCTACGCACCGCAAGTTAGGTAAGCCTAAGAAGTTCGAGTCCCAGTTAGCCGACTAGCCTGGCGGAGGCTTGTCGTGGGTGCTGACACCGGCACCCGTACGTGTCACGCGAGGCTCAACGAACGAGCCCGCAGTACGTCCGTCACTCTTCGGGCAGGCTGCGGACGAAGAAGGGAACCACGGTCACCATGCTTTCGCCGTACCTGCCGATCGTGATCCTGTTCGCCCTGGCGTTCGGCTTCGCGGTCTTCTCCGCCATCATCGCCACCGTCACCGGACCTCGGCGGTTCAACAAGGCGAAGATGGATTTCTACGAGTGCGGCATCGAGCCCGCACCGATGTCCTCGGGCCCGAACCGGTTCCCCATCAAGTACTTCCTGACGGCGATGCTCTTCATCGTCTTCGACATCGAGATCATTTTTCTCTATCCCTACGCCGTGGCGAACCGCGTGCTGGGGCTGTTCGGCCTGGTCGAGATCTTCTTCTTCATCGGGACGGTCTTCATCGCCTACGCCTACGTCTGGCGCCGCGGTGGATTGGACTGGGACTAGCCATGGTGACCTTCGAGAGATTGGCCCGCTGACATGGGTTTGGAAGAGAAGCTCCCCGACGGGATCCTGCTGGCCAGCATCGAGGGCCTGGTCAACTGGACGCGTAAGTCCTCGCTGTGGCCGGTCACGTTCGGGCTCGCCTGCTGTGCCATCGAGATGATGACCTTCGGTGCGCCCCGGTTCGACTCCGCGCGCTTCGGGATGGAGGTCTTCCGGCCGTCCCCGCGTCAGGCCGACCTGATGATCGTCGCCGGCCGGGTCAGCCAGAAGATGGCGCCCGTGGTTCGGCAGATCTATGACCAGATGGCAGAACCCCGCTGGGTCATCGCAATGGGAGTCTGCGCCTCGTCGGGCGGCATGTTCAACAACTACGCGGTCGTTCAGGGTGTGGACCACATCATTCCGGTGGACATGTACCTGCCTGGCTGCCCGCCGCGGCCCGAGATGTTGATCGACGCCATCCTGAAGCTGCACCACAAGATCCAGAACGAGCCGCTCGGACCGAAGCGGGCTGCGAAGCGGGCCGGCCAGAAGGTCGAACTGGTGCCGTCGAGCCAGAAGTTCGCCAAGGTCCGGCATGGCCTGGACGAGGTCAGTTCGTGACCGCCCCGGAGGACCGCGAGGCGGAACTCGCGACCATCGAGGGCGCGTTGCCCACCAGCCAGCACCGGCCGGGCATGTTCGGTGTCACCGGTTCCGGCGACACCTCGGGCTTTTCAGGTCTCAAGCGCCAGCCCTGGGTGGAGCTGCCGGCCGAGCGACCGTACGGCAGTTACTTCGACGAGATCGTCGACGCTCTCGCCGACGCCTACAGCGGCTTCGCCGACGGCGTCATCAAGGTGGTGGTGGATCGTGGCGAACTCACGCTGCACGTCAAGCGCGAGCACCTGATCGGTATCGCCCAGACCCTGCGCGACGATCCGGCGCTGCGGTTCGAGCTGCTGTCCTCGGTCTCCGGAGTCGACTACCTGGTCCGCGACGGTGCGGAAGGCGAACGCCTGCATTCGGTCTATCACCTGACCTCCATGACGTACCGGCGCCGGATCCGGCTCGAGGTCGGGCTGACCGACGCCGATCCGCACGTGCCGTCGGTAACCGGGCTGTACCCGACCGCTGACTGGCAGGAACGCGAAGCCTGGGACATGTTCGGCATCGTCTACGACGGGCACCCGGCCCTGACCCGGGTCCTGATGCCGGACGACTGGGACGGGCATCCGCAGCGTAAGGACTATGCGCTCGGCGGGGTCGACGTCGAGTACAAGGGCGGGGCGTCCATACCGGCGCCGGACGAGAGACGGGTTTACCGATGACCGACTACGCGCCTGGCCGCAACACCACCGAGGGCAAGGTCTACAACGTCGCCGGCGGCGGGGACTGGGACTCGGTCTTCGGCAGCGACCCGCTGCACGAGGAACGCCTGGTCATCAACATGGGCCCGCAGCACCCCTCGACGCACGGCGTGCTCCGGTTGGTGCTCGAGATCGAGGGCGAGACGGTGACCGACGCAAGGTTGGTCGTGGGTTACCTGCACACCGGCATCGAGAAGACCACCGAGTTCCGGACCTGGACCCAGGGCACCACACTGGTGACCCGCTGCGACTACCTGGCCCCGATCTTCAACGAGACCGTCTACTGCATGGCGGTCGAGAAGTTGCTCGGCACCGAGATCCCGCCGCGCGCCGAACTGATCCGCGTGCTGATGATGGAGATCAACCGGATCTCCTCGCACTGGGTGTGGCTGGCCACCGGTGGCATGGAGCTCGGCGCACTGACCGCGATGACCAACGGCTTCCGTGCCCGCGAGCGTTGCCTGGACATCCTCGAGATGATCACCGGCCTGCGCATGAACCACGCTTTCGTGCGACCCGGTGGCGTCGCCCAAGACCTGCCGGACGGCGCCATCGAGAAGATCCAGGCCTGGATCAAGGAGATGGACACCGAGATCGCCGGCGTCGACCGGCTGCTCCGTGGCCAGCCGATCTGGATCAACCGCCTCAAGGGTGTCGGCTGGATCGGGGTGGAGGGTTGCCTCGCGCTCGGTCTGACCGGACCGATGCTGCGCGCCGCCGGCCTGCCCTGGGACATGCGAAAGACCGAGCCGTACCTCGGGTATGAGACCTACGAATTCGACGTGCCCACCGACGACGCGGGCGATTGCTGGAGCCGGTTCGTGGTCAAGGTCGCCGAGATGCGCGAGAGTCTGAAGATCATCAGCCAGGTGCTGCCGCGGCTGGCCGATACGCCCGGGCGCGTGATGGTCGACGATCCCAAGATCGCCTGGCCCGCGCAGCTGTCCATCGGTGCGGACGGGATGGGTAACTCCCCGGCGCACGTCAACAAGATCATGAACTCGTCGATGGAATCGCTCATCCACCACTTCAAGCTGGTGACCGAGGGCTTCCGGGTTCCGCCCGGTCAGGTGTACACCGCGATCGAGGGCCCGCGCGGCGAGCTCGGCGCGCACGTGGTGTCCGACGGTGGTACCCGGCCGTACCGGGTGCACCTGCGCGAACCCTCCTTCATCAACCTGCAGGCCACGGCTGCGATGTCGATCGGCGGCCAGATCGCCGACGTGATCGCCTCGGTGGCCTCGCTCGACCCGGTCATGGGTGGCTGCGACCGATGACCAGCACCCCGCCAGCTAAGAGAAACGGCACCGTTCGTGGCTAATTCCAGACTCAGTCTCATCGATATCGAGCGACCCGGTAACCCCGATGTCTTCGAGGCCGACGTGCGTTCGGCCGCGCTGGAGATCATCGCCCGCTACCCCGCTGGCCAGGCGAGGTCCGCGCTGCTGCCGATGTTGCACCTGGTTCAGTCCGAACAGGGCTACGTCAGCGCCGACGGCATCGCCTTCTGTGCCGACGTCCTCGACATCACCAAGGCCCAGGTGGCTGCGGTGGCGACTTTCTACACGATGTACAAGCGCAAGCCGACGGGCGAATACCTCGTCAGCGTCTGCACCAACACCCTGTGCGGCATGCTCGGCGGCGATGACATCTACCGCACCCTCTCAGAACTGCTCGGTGTCGGCATGAACGAGACCACCGAGGACGGCTCGATCACGCTCGAGCACGCCGAGTGCCTCGCGGCCTGTGACTACGCGCCGGTCGTCACGGTCAACTACGAGTTCTTCGACCAGCAGGACGTGGAGTCATCGACCGCGCTGGTGGACGCGCTGGCCGCAGGGCAACGGCCGCACCCCACGCGGGGCGCTCCGCTGTG
>JBBQFE010000007.1:0-17508 GCA_038321605.1 Mycobacteriales bacterium
TACCCGGCCCGACACGCGCAGTCAAACCACAACCACACCCGACCCGAACCACCCATCAGTACCGGCATGAAGCCGCTTTTCTGCCAAGGCGGACACCCACACAACCCCAAACAACAAGCCGCGCCAGGTGCAGACAGAACATTAACCTACGCCGGATGCGAGGGTCAAACCGGGGGGCTCCGAATCCGGTTTGCCCAACGTTCGTAGCGGTATTCCGGGTCGACGGCAGGGTCCGGCGCACCGCTCGGGTGTCAGGCGGAGTCTCGACGGATCATCGCGATGCCGGGGATAGCTACCAGCAGAACCTCCCGCACGTCGGCTCGTCGACGTGGTTCGCCGGGCGCATGCGCCGCGACCTCTACGTAGTCAGAGCCAAGTCGGTCCACCGTCCCATCGATGACGGTTCCGTCGCGGGCGTGGATTCGGACCGGTGACCTGTCTCTGGAGATGCCACGCAACAGATGCCGTATCCCCAACCGTGACTCCACGACGGTCAGCGAGTCAGGTGCGGCGGACATCCGACGTACGCCACCGAGGCTGATGAGCGCACCCACCATCACAACGACCTCCCGCCCGCCAAGCTCCTCCACCAGCACCCAGTCCGAGGAGACCCGGCGCAGCGTGCCCGTGGCCAACCACCCGCCGACCGTGGTGATCTTGACGGTCGATCCCGCCGCGGGGCGGATGCGATCCGTCAGTGGCACCCGTCCCGCCTCGATCCGGGTCCGCTCGTCAACCTCCGAGGCGCGCGTGGCGCGGTCGAGCGCCGATGCCTGGGCTTCCAGATCATCGAACAGCCCGCTCCAGCGCATTCGAACCCCCTGCTTCATGCCGCAATCCGCCCGTGTAGACACTTAACTGTCTCATGAGTGTTATTTCGAGCTATTTATTGACTTGAAGTTCGACGTGCCGTAGACAGGGGCCAACCGCAAACGGAGGCAAACGCATGTCAAAGCCTGTGAACAGAGCAACTTTCGTGGTCTCGGCCCTGGCGGACGTCTGGACGCTGGTGCTCCTGGCGCCCGACTGGTCGGCGCTGGCCGTAGCGGTCCAGGCTCCCCGGCAGTTCATCGCCACCCGGGGGCCCGACCAGGCGTGCATCGTGCTGGTGTCCGCGGCCCTGTGGCTCGCCAGCGTGTGGATGGCGGTGGGACTTGCCGTCGTCGTCATGGAACACCTGCCTGGTCGGGTTGGGCGGACCGCGGAAGTGTTCGCAGCGGCGCTGTTGCCCTCGATGCTGAGACATGTCCTCGTGGGAACGGCTGGGGTGACGTTGGCCCTGAGCCCCGCTGCTGCGTCAGCCGCCAACAGCCAGTCGCCCTCGGCACCGCCCTCGGCCACCACATCATCGGTAACGGCGGTAGTCACCGCACCGACGCCCGTGTCACGCAGGCCGATCAGTTGGCCTTCGGATCCAGCACCAGAGCCCTCGCCGACCGATTACAGCGGTGCAATTTCGCCTCCGTCCTTGAACTGGCCAACCGACTCCCCTGAACCGACTCACCCGGGTTTCGCGACACCGAGGTCCGCGACCGGGAACACCTCCCAGCGCGGTCCCGCAATGTCGACTGCACCGCCCGGTACGGCCAGCCCCCCAAACAACCGTACGGCTGATCCCGACGTCACCGTCCGCGCCGGCGACTCACTCTGGCTCATCGCCGCACACCGCCTGCGCGCCAATGCCTCGGCCGCGGAGATCGCGGCCAACTGGCCGCGCTGGTATGCAGCGAACCGGACGGTCATAGGCGATGATCCCGGCCAACTGATGGTCGGGCAGCGGCTGCGGTCCCCGAAGGACTGAGGGTCGCCGTGTCCAGCTCAGCTGCGCTCTCCCGCTCGTCGGCGGTGGTCCCGCACTCGTCGGCGCCCACTCACGGTTTCGTCGTCAAACCCGCGCCCCATCGCGAACCGCCGTTCGACGACGAGATCCCGCTGCGTCATCTCAGCCTTGTCGGCCCGTTGGATCGGCCCCTGCCGTTCGACCAGGAAGACCTCAGTTCCCCGTCTACCCTCCGGTTGGCCCAGATGGATGACCCTTTCAAGGTCCAGCCCACCGGACGATCCGACCTTCCAGAGCTGGACGGATTTGCCAGGCGATTCGTCATCGGTGTGATCGAGAGCGCCACCGGACACCGGCCGGCGGCGCAGCTCAGCCCACACACCGCGCCGGCCGTGCAGGCAGGGCTGGCGCGCGATGCGGGCAGGATCACCCGGCTCGGCACGGCACAGCGACCGGCACGTCTGCACTCGGTGCACATCAGCGAACCCGCTGATGGCGTCGCCGAGGTGGCGGTCATCGTCCGCGTCGGAGACCGCTTCCGGGCGATTGCCTTTCGACTGGAAGGCCTCGACGGCCGATGGCGCTGCGTCAGGTTGCAGATCGGCTGACAGCACCTGCCCGCCCTACCGACTTGGGAAGGCGGGACGACGGGCCACTCAGCGCTTGCGCTTGTTGCCCCGTGAACCACGGTTCGGGTTCGTACGCCGCTGCCGGGCAGCCGAAGCGCGTTGGCCCCCCTCGGCGACCTGTGTCTGTTCGGTACGCACGTCGGGCGCATCGGAATCCAACGAGGGCGCGCTGTACGTGAGCGCAGCCTTGGTCTCGCTGCGACCGAGACCCTTCGCGGAGATGTGCGGATGATCATCGTCAGCGAGGCTGCCTGCGGCGATGCCGGCGATCAACGCCTCAGGATCAGCAATCTCCTGCGCCACGTCCCCCTCAGCGCCCGAAGGAGCACCGCCGCCTGCGGGAGCACCCGACGCCGCGTCGTCCTCAACCTCGACCTCGAGGTTGAAGAGGAATCCTACGGACTCCTCCTTGATGGCATCCATCATCGCGCTGAACATGTCGAAGCCCTCCTTCTGGTACTCGACCAGAGGATCGCGCTGGGCCATGGCGCGTAGTCCGATGCCTTCCTGCAGGTAGTCCATCTCGTAGAGATGTTCCCGCCACTTGCGATCAAGGACCGAGAGCAGCACCCGGCGCTCGAGCTCGCGGGTCACCTCTGAGCCCAGGTCTGCCTCACGTTGCTCGTACGCAGCCTGGGCGTCGGCCACGATCTCTTCCACGAGGAACTCCCGGGTGAGGTCATTTCGATGACCCCCGGCTGTTTCGATTGCCTCGTCGATGGTCAACGAAATGGGATAGAGCGTCTTCAACGCCACCCACAGTTGCTCGAGTTCCCACTCCTCCGGATAGCCCGAGGACGTTGCGCCCTCGACGTAGGACGTCACCGCCTCGGTGATCATCGGTGGGATCTGGTCGGAGATGTCTGCACCCGACAACACCTTGCGACGCTCTTCGTAGATGACGGTGCGCTGCTTGTTGAGTACCTCGTCGTACTTCAGGACATTCTTGCGGATCTCGAAGTTCTGACCCTCGACCTGGCTCTGCGCAGACTGAATCGCCTTGGAGACCTGCTTGTTCTCGATCGGCGTGTCTTCAGGCAGCCGCATGAAGTTCATGATGGCGGCAATCCGGTCACCGTTGAAGCGCACCATCAGATCGTCGCCCAGGGACAGGTAGAACCGGGAGAACCCCGGGTCCCCCTGACGGCCCGACCGGCCACGAAGCTGGTTGTCGATCCGCCGTGACTCGTGCCGCTCCGTTCCGAGCACGTAGAGGCCGCCGAGTTCCACGACCTCGTCGTGCTCCCGACTGATGCTCTCCTTGGTCTTCGTCAGTACGTCCGGCCACGCCGCCTCATAGTCCTCAGGACTCTCGGTCGGGCTCAGTCCACGCTCGCGTAGCTCCGCATCGGCCATGAATTCGGGGTTGCCACCGAGCATGATGTCGGTACCGCGGCCCGCCATGTTCGTCGCGACGGTGATGGCGCCCTTTCTGCCTGCCATTGCGACGATCGCAGCCTCGCGGTCGTTCTGCTTGGCGTTCAGCACCTCGTGCGGGATGCCGCGGCGTAGCAGCAGGTTCGACAGGATCTCCGACTTGGCGACGCTCGCAGTACCGACCAGCACCGGCTGGCCCTTTTCGTAGCGCTCGGAAATATCGTCGATCACCGCCGCGAACTTGGCGTCCTCCGTCTTGTAGACCAGATCGGTGGCGTCCTCCCGGACCATCGCCCGGTTCGTCGGGATCGGGACGACACCGAGCTTGTAGATCTGGTGCGGTTCGGCGGCCTCGGTCTGGGCAGTACCGGTCATGCCCGACAGTCGCTTGTAGAGGCGGAAGTAGTTCTGCAGGGTGATCGTCGCCAGCGTCTGGTTCTCTTGCTGGATCGTGACATTTTCCTTGGCCTCGATGGCCTGGTGCATACCTTCGTTGTACCGCCGACCAGCCAGCACCCGACCGGTGAACTCGTCGACGATCAGCACCTCGCCATCCCGCACGATGTAGTCACGGTCCCGCTTGTAGAGCTCCTTGGCCTTCACCGCGTTGTTGAGATAGCCGACCAGCGGGGTGTTCGCAGCTTCGTACAGATTGTCGATACCCAGCTGGTCCTCGACGAACTCGACCCCTACCTCGGTGATCGCGATGGTGCGCTTACCCTCTTCGACCTCGTAGTGCTCGTCCTTCTTCATGCGTGGAGCAAGCCGTGCGAACTCCGGGTACCAACGCTGATTGTCGTCGGCCGGGCCGGAGATGATCAGCGGCGTGCGCGCCTCGTCGATCAGGATCGAGTCCACCTCGTCGACCACCGCGAAATTATGCCCGCGCTGAACCAGGTCATCGGTCGACCACGCCATGTTGTCACGGAGGTAGTCGAAGCCGAACTCGTTGTTTGTGCCGTAGGTGATGTCGCAGGCATAGCTCGCACGGCGCTCTTCCGGCGACATGTTGGAGAGGATCTTGCCCACTGACAATCCGAGGAACCGGTGGACGCGGCCCATCCAGTCGCCGTCCCGGGCGGCCAGGTAGTCGTTCACCGTCACCACGTGCACGCCGGCTCCGGACAGCGCGTTCAGGTACGCGGGCAGCGTCGACACCAACGTCTTGCCCTCGCCGGTCTTCATCTCGGCGATGTTGCCGAGGTGCAACGCGGCGCCGCCCATCAGCTGAACCTTGTAGTGGAACTGCCCCAGCGTGCGACGGGCAGCCTCACGGACCACCGCAAAAGCCTCGGGCAGAATCTCGTCCAGTGTCTCGCCGTCGCCGAAACGCTCGCGGAACTGATCGGTCAGGGCACGCAGCTCTGCATCGGTCAGGTCGACATAGTCCTCTTCGAGAGTCTCTATGTGATCGGCGATGGACGTGAGACGCCTGACGATCTTGCCTTCGCCGGCGCGCAGCAATTTGTTGAGAACCACTCCGCGATACTACGTGCGGGCGGGCGCCGGAGTAACGACGCGGTCACGAATTGGTCGACGGCGTGTTCTCCGCAGCCCACCCACGACCCTGACGACCCGATCTGAAAACCTGGACGCCATGGCAACCTGGCGCGGCACTGAACTCACAACGGTAACGCTGCGATCTGCGCGTCTGATCCTTCGCCCGTGGCAGGCAGGTGACGCCGCCGCCGTGACCGCTGTGATGGCAGATCCACGAATGCACAGCTGGCTCAGGCTTCCCAAGCCCTACGACCTGCAGGCCGCCACGACCTTCGTCACCGCGACGGCACCTGGCAAGGCGGCTTCGGGAACGGGCGTGGACCTGGCGGTGGTGGACCGCGACGATGGTCGGCTGATCGGGGCGGCGGGACTCCACGAGCTGGCCGATGAATCACCGGTGGTCGAGATCGGCTACTGGACCGGCGTCGCCGACTGGCACCGCGGTTACGCCACCGAAGCGACCCGCGCGCTGACCGACTTCGCCTTCAGCCGCGGGGCGGTACGCAGCCAGATCCGCTGCCACGTGGACAACATCGCCTCCGCGTCGGTAGCGCTTGCCAGCGGCTATCAGTTCGAGGGGATTTCTCGGCTGTCGATCCCGTCCAGCTCCGGCCTCGCCGACGGCGCCTCATTCGGCCGGCTCTCAACCGATCCGGACGTTTCCATCAAGCCCCTGTGGCCGCGGCTGGGCGAGCTGACCGACGGTGTCATCTCGCTCCGCCCCGCCGGTCCCGGTGACGAGAAGGTGGAACTCGCGGAGACGGCCAACCCGGCAGCACGGTTCTGGGCCCTGTCGGATGTCACGTTGACGCCGGACGAGGCCCGTCGCCGGGCCGAGCACGCGAGGCTGCGCTGGCTGATCGGGCCGCAGTCCACCCTCATCATCTGCGATGCAACCGACGGGGCCGGAGCTGGCACCATCACGCTCCGCCGGAGCGGACCGCCGGACGTTGTCGGGATCGGTTACGGAGTGCTTCCCGCTTTTCGGGGGCGCCAGTTCACCTCACGCGCACTCACCCTCTTGGCGGACTGGTTGTTTGGGCACACCACCATCCATCGCCTGGAACTGGGCCTCAAGACCGGTAACACGGCCTCCGCCAGGTCAGCGGAACGGGCTGGCTTCGTACATGAGGGCACGTACCGGCAGCGTTTGCGCAACGTCCACCCAGATGCCGGGGGCGGCTACAGCGACGAGGAGCGGTACGCACTCATCAGGCCTGCGCCGGTTCTTCGCTAGCGTTGCCGCCAGGATCCACGCGGTCGCGCAGCGGAGGATGTCCGGGTCAGTGCAGGTAGAGCTCGTGCTTGCCGATGTACTGCACGACACCGTCGGGGACGAGATACCAGACGGGCCGAGCGGACCGCACCCGCTCGCGGACCACCGAGGACGAGATCGCCATCGCAGGAACGTCCAGCAACGTCACCGATTCCGACGGCAGATGGTCCCCCGACAGGTGGTAGCCGGGCCTCGTCACACCGATGAAATGACACATCCCGAAGAGCTCATCGGCGTCCTTCCAGGACAGAATTGCCTGCAGCGCGTCGGCGCCGGTGATGAAGAACAGCTCCGAGTCGGGCCGGATCCCCGCTATGTCGCGCACCGTGTCGACGGTGAACGTCGGACCTGGGCGGTCTATGTCCACCCGGCTGACCCAGAACCGAGGATTCGATGCAGTTGCCACCACCGCCATCAGGTCGCGGTGCTCGGCTGGACTGACGGTCTGCTCGGCCTTCTGCCACGGCTGGCCGGTCGGCACGAACACCACCTCGTCCAGATCGAACAGGTCGGCGACCTCGCTGGCAGCCACCAGGTGACCGTGATGGATCGGGTCGAACGTGCCACCCATGATCCCGACCCGCGGTGCCGGCGACGCTGCCGGTAGGCCCAACTCGGTCACTATTTCTGCGGTGCCGCGGTAGGTGCGATGGGACGTGGAAGATCGGTGCTGCCCATGAGCCACTCGTCCACGGCTGCCGCCGCCGAACGCCCTTCGGCGATGGCCCACACGATCAGGCTCTGACCGCGGCCGATGTCGCCGGCCACGAAAACGCCGTCGACATTGCTGGCCCAGTCCGAGCTGCGGGCCACGTTGCCGCGCTCGGTCAGTTCGACGCCGAGGCCGCCGAGCAACTCGTTGCGCTCCGGTCCCGTGAAGCCCATGGCCAGCAGGACCAGGTCGCAGGGAAGTTCGAAGTCGCTGCCCTCGACCTTGGTGAACCGGCCGTTGACCATCTCCACCTCGTGGCCGCGCAAGGCCGTCACCTGCCCGGATTCATCGCCCAGGAAGCACTCGGTGTTCACCGCGAAGACCCGTTCGCCACCCTCTTCGTGTGCGGAGGAGGTGCGGAAGATGAACGGCCAGGTCGGCCAGGGATTGCTGTCGGGGCGCTCTTCCGGCGGCCGCGGCATGATCTCGAACTGATGGACCGATCCCGCGCCCTGCCGATGTGACTTGCCCAGACAGTCAGCGACGGTGTAGCCGCCGCCTATGATGACCACTCGCTTGCCGTGCGCGCTGACAGTTGCCACGTCGCTGTCTCCCTGCTGCACCCGGTTCGCCCAGGGCAGGAACTCCATGGCCTGGTAGATGCCGCCCAGGTCGCGGCCGGGCACGGGGAGATCACGCCACTGGGTGGCTCCGCCGGCGAGTACCACTGCATCGTGGTTCGCACGCAGTTGCGCGGCGGTCAGATCCACCCCCACGTTCACGCCGGTGCGGAATTCGGTGCCCTCGGCCTTCATCTGGTCGAGCCGCCGGTCGATGACGCGCTTTTCCATCTTGAATTCCGGGATGCCGTAGCGGAGCAGGCCACCGATCCGGTCCGCGCGCTCGAACACCGTCACCTGATGCCCCGCACGGGTGAGTTGCTGGGCCGCCGCGAGCCCGGACGGACCCGACCCGACGACGGCTACCCGGCGACCCGTCTGCCTGGCCGGCATCACCGGGCTCACCCATCCCTCGGCGAAGGCCCGCTCGATGATCTCCTTCTCGACCTGCTCGATGGTCACCGGCTTCTGGCTGATGCCCAGCACGCACGCCGCTTCACACGGCGCCGGGCACAGGCGGCCGGTGAATTCGGGAAAGTTGTTCGTGGCGTGCAGACGATCGATCGCGTCGGACCAACGGTCCCGGTACACCAGGTCGTTCCACTCGGGGATCAGGTTGCCCAGGGGGCAGCCGTTGTGGCAGAACGGAATTCCACAGTCCATACACCGTCCGGCCTGCACCTCGACCGACTTGACGTCGAAATCCTCGTAGACCTCGCGCCAGTCCTGGAGCCGGATCGCCACCGGGCGCCGCCTGGGAAGCTCGCGATCGTGCTTCAGAAATCCGGATACATCACCCACGCCTGGCCTCGCTTGTCTTCTCAGCTTCCTGGAGCGGGGACGACGTCGGCCCGACGGCACACACACTACTTGACCGGCCACAACCCGACGGACCGGAGAGAATCTCGTCACGGGATCATCTGGTCTGACCCGAGCCGTAAACGACCCATTTGGTGGTGGTCAGCTCGCGCAGGCCCATCGGCCCGCGGGCGTGCAGTTTCTGGGTGGAGATCCCGATCTCGGCGCCGAAGCCGAACTCACCGCCGTCAGTGAAACGGGTGGAGGCGTTGACCATCACCGCGGCTGAGTCCACCTGCGCGACGAATCGGGCGGCCGCGGCCAGGTCCGCAGTGACGATGGCCTCGGTGTGACCCGTTGACCACCTGCGGATGTGATCGACCGCCTCGTCCAGGTCTGCCACCACCTTCGCGGAGATGTCCAGTGACAGGTACTCCGAGGCCCAGTCGTCCTCAGTCGCCTCGAGAACCGCCGGGTCGACACCTGCGAAGTGCTCATCGCCGTGCACCACAACTCCTTGTTCCTGCAACGCAGCGGTTATCCGTGGCAGGAACACGCCAGCGATGTCTGCGTGCACGAGCAGTGATTCCGCGGCGTTGCAGACACTCGGGCGGGACACCTTGGAGTTGAGGACGATCCGCTCGGCCATGTCCAGATCGGCGCTGGCGTCCACGAAGACGTGTACGTTGCCCACCCCGGTCTCGATGACCGGCACCGAGGAGTTCTCGACCACATAGCTGATCAGGCCGGCCCCGCCCCGTGGAATCACGACATCCACCAGACCTCGAGCGTGCAACAGGTGCCCGACGCTGGCCCGGTCCGTCCCCGGCACCAGCTGCACGCAGTCCGCGGGAAGGCCGGACTGCAGCGCGGCCGCACGCAGTACCGCCACCAGCGCCCGGTTGGAATGTATCGCGCTGCCCGATCCTCGCAGCAGCGCCGCATTCCCTGACTTGATGGCAAGGCCCGCGGCATCGACCGTGACGTTGGGCCGCGCCTCGTAGACCATCGCCACCACCCCGAACGGCACCCGGACCTGGGTCAGCTGAAGTCCGTTGGGCTGGACGAATCCCCGCACCACCTCACCTACCGGATCCGGCAGCGCCGCGACGTCGCGCAGACCCTGTGCCATCTGAGTGACCCGGGCGGTGTCCAGGGCGAGGCGATCGATCAGCGACTCCGCGATTCCCCCGGCGCGGGCAGCAGAAACATCGGCGGCGTTGGCAGCCAGCACCGCAGGTGCCGCCGCGTCCAGTGCATCGGCCATGGCCAGTAGCGCTGCGTCCTTCGTCGCCCGAGTCATCGGCGCCAGCTCGCGCGCGGCCTCCCTCGACCGGAACGCGGCCGCACGCACCTCGGCTTCGGTGACCGGCTCAGCAGCATCGGTGACGTCTACGGACTGCACAGCGGACTGGCTCATCATCGAAGAATAGGTGAGCGGCTACAGGATGATGAGATCGTCGCGGTGCACAGCCTCGCGGCGGAGCTCCTGCGGTAGGTCCGGAGTGGACCTGCCGAGCAGCGCGGGCATGTCCTCGGAGTCGAAGGCCACCAGGCCCCGGGCACGCACGACGCCATCCTGGTCCGCCAGTTCCACCGGATCGCCGGCCGAGAAGTCGCCGATGACGTCGGTGATTCCGGCAGGCAGCAGCGATACCCGTCGGTGCACCACGGCGGCGACGGCGCCGGGATCGAGCACCAGCCGGCCACGCGGAGTGGTCGCGTGTCTGAGCCAGAAGAGCCGCGAGGCGGTTCGCTTGCCGAGCGGAGCGAAACAGGTACCGCCGATTCCCGCAAGTCCGTCCGAGATCGACTCGGCCGCGGTCAGCAGCACCCCGATCCCAGCGCCGGTGGCGATCTGGGCGGCGTCGATCTTGGTGGCCATGCCGCCGGTACCGACCGCAGAGCCCGTGCCCCCGACCTGGACCGCGGTGAGGTCATCGGGCCCCAGTACGTCGGCAATCCGTCGCGCGCCAGGCTTGCGTGGATCGCTGGTGTAGAGGCCGTCGATGTCTGAAAGCAGTACCAGCGCATCGGCCTGCACGAGGTGAGCCACCAGTGCGGCCAGCCGATCGTTGTCGCCGAACCGGATCTCATGGGTTGCGACTGTGTCATTCTCGTTCACGATCGGGATCACCCCCAGCGCGAGCAGTCGTTCCAGCGTCCGAACCGCATTGCGGTAGTGACCCCGACGATGCAGATCGTCAGCGGTCAGCAGAACCTGTCCCACTGTCAGCTCATGACGCGCGAAGGCCGTGGCGTACTGCTCGGCGAGCAACAACTGCCCGACGCTCGCCGCGGCCTGCTGGGTGGCCAGATCCCGAGGTCGGCTCTTGAGTCCCAACGGGCCGGTTCCGGCGGCGATCGCCCCGGATGAGACCAGCACCACCTGGTGGCCGGCCGCCCGCCGGGCCGCCAATGCGTCGACCAGGGCCACGATCCGCGCCGGATCGATCCTGCCCCGATGGGTCAGCGAGGACGAGCCGACCTTCACCACCGTCCGCTGCGCTCCACCTATCAGCGCCCGCGACGTCGCCACAGGCGACGATTCAGTCGGCGACATCGGCTGAGCCGGCGCGTTCTGCCATCGCCTCGAGAATCAACTCGTCATCGGACAGGTGCGCCCGTCGCGCCTTCTTCGCCGCCAACCGGTCGTCGGCATTGGGTCGGGTGACGTTGTCCAGCCGATCGTCCGCGCCACGGCGGGTGGGCAGGTACGCCTCGTCAGCCATTCCGGCGGTGGGCTCGAAGTCGAAGACGAAGTCACCGATCGTGACCGTCGCGCCGGGCATCGCACCGAGCTTGGCCAGCTGCTGCTCGACACCGAGACGAGCCAACCGATCAGCCAGATAGCCGACCGCCTCATCGTTGTCGAACTGGGTCTGACGCACCCAGCGCTCGGGCTTGGTGCCACGGACGATGAAAGCCTCGGGGTCGTTCGGATCGGGCGACACGGTGAATCCCGAGTCGTCCACACCACGTGGACGGATCACGATCCGGGCGGGAGCCAGCGCATCAAGCCCGGCGCGATGCTCCTCGACGAGACCTGCCAGCGCGAAGCTCAGCTCCCTGAGGCCGGCGCGGGAGACCGCAGAGATAGGGAACACCCGATAGCCGCGTCGGGTCAGCTCCTCGGTGACGAACTCGGCCAGTTCCGCACCCTCGGGCACATCGACCTTGTTCAGTGCGACCAGCCGCGGCCGGTCCAGCAGATCACCCAGGGTCGATTCGTACTTTCCGAGTTCGGCCTCGATCGCCTCGAGGTCGCTGATCGGATCCCGGCCAGGTTCCAGGGTGGCGCAGTCGAGCACGTGCAGCAGCACCGCGCACCGCTCGATGTGCCGCAGAAAATCGAGTCCGAGGCCCTTGCCGTCCGCCGCTCCTGGAATGAGCCCTGGTACGTCGGCGATGGTGTAGGTGGTGGCGCCGGAGCTGACGACCCCAAGATTGGGCACCAGCGTGGTGAACGGGTAGTCCGCGATCTTGGGTCGTGCGGCCGACACGGCGGCGATGAGGGAGGACTTGCCGGCCGAGGGGAAGCCGACCAGACCGACGTCGGCCATCGACTTGAGCTCCAGCACGACGTCCAGCGTCTCGCCCGGCTCGCCGAGAAGGGCGAAACCCGGTGCCTTGCGTCTGGTCGACGCCAGCGCCGCGTTGCCCAGTCCGGCTCGACCGCCCTGCGCCACCACGAAGCGGGTGCCGGCTCCGGTGAGGTCAGCCAGGATCTCGCCATCGATGCCGTGCACCACTGTCCCGTTCGGGACTGTCAGCTCCAGTTGGGTTCCATCGGCCCCGCTGCGCATCTTGCCGCCACCGGGCTTGCCGTTGCCCGCGCGCTGGTGCGGGTGATGATGAAAGTCCAAGAGGGTGTGCACCTGGGGATCGACCACAAGCACCACGTCCCCACCGCGGCCACCATTCGCGCCGTCCGGTCCACCCAGCGGCTTGAACTTCTCCCGGTGCACCGATGCGCAACCGTGTCCGCCGTTCCCGGCGGTCACGTGCAGGACCACCCTGTCAACAAAACTCACCACTGAAGGGCGCTCCTTTCGGTCATCCGAGGTCGAGGCGCATTGGCCGCGACAGCCGGTCCGCGTGCTGCGGCGTGCTGTGGTGCCGGCCGGGGCCGGCTGGTGCTCCTGCATTCATCTGCAAGGGTATTGCCGAGTCAACGCAAAAGAGCGGGTCCCGGCTTCCCGGGCCCGCTCTGGTGCGAGGTAACTAACTACGTGATAGCGACCGGTGCGGCGAAGCCTCAGGCCTCGACCGGGACGATGCTGACGGTCTTGCGACCCCGGCGCTGGCCGAACAGCACGCTGCCGTCAGCCAGAGCGAACAGGGTGTCGTCACCGCCACGGCCGACCAGGTCGCCCGGGTGGAACTTGGTTCCGCGCTGGCGGATGATGATCTCGCCCGCACTGACGACCTGACCACCGAAACGCTTCACGCCCAGTCGCTGCGCCGCGGAGTCCCGGCCGTTGCGGGAGCTTGATGCACCCTTCTTGTGTGCCATGAGATTACTTGCCTCCCTTAGCGGTGCTGCCGCTCTCGATGCCGGTGACCTTGACCTGCGACAACTTCTGTCGGTGGCCGATCCGCTTGTGGTAGCCGGTCTTGTTCTTGTACTTGTGGATCTTGATCTTGGGACCCTTGACCTGGGCGACGACCTCGCCCGTCACGGACACGGCGGCCAGGGCGGCTGCATCCGTCGTGACGTTCTCGCCGTCGACGAGCAGGATGGCAGGCAGCGCAATACTGGCACCGGCGGCGACGTCGAGCTTCTCTACGGTCACGACGTCACCGACTGCGACCTTGTACTGCTTGCCGCCGGTTTTGACGATGGCGTACATCGTGAATTCACTCCTGTCGAACAGCTGTCGAAATCTAGGATGGTGGGCGGCGGTGCCGCGCCGTGGTCCGGCCGACCTGAGTACGGTCATGCCCTGCACCTGCCCGCGTCCGCCCACACAATAACGGCCCGCGTACGCGTGCTGCGGGCCGTTGTACAGATTACGGTACGACGGCCCCGGCAAGCAACGCGGCCGCGACTCGGCGGCACCGCTACCCGCAGCCGCCGTGGCCGCCGGCGCGGCGGCGGGCCGGCTCGCCGTCCGACGCCGGCGTGGACGGCCACCGGCGGCGGGGGTGATCGAAGCTGCTGATGGGTGCGCTGCCGCCTCCGCCAACTGGCCGGAGTCGTCGACCTCGACTGCAACCGCCGTCGGTGCGTCGACGGGGTTTGTGTCGGGCTCGGATGGTTCGGAGGCAATCGCTGAGCGAAGCTCCGCGCTTGCCTGAGTTACCGCCGTCAACACCGCCTCGGCATGTTCGGGGGCACCGTCGTGGTGGTTCGTCGCCGCGGCGATGGCGGCGATGGCGTTCGCGGCCGCGCGTCGCTTGTCCGCCTCGGCGGCGAGTGCCTCGGCATCGGGCTGTTCGACGACCGGTGCGGCCTTCGCCTTTCGGGTGCGCTTGCCCCTGGCCGGGCGCTCCTCCTCGGCAGCGGGTGGCAGCGCCACCGGGCTGCCCGGGCGCCGGTCCACGGGGTCGCTGTGCACGATCACGCCGCGCCCCTTGCAGTGCTCGCACGGCTCGCTGAAGGATTCCAACAGCCCCTCGCCGACCCGCTTGCGGGTCATCTGGACGAGCCCGAGCGAGGTCACCTCGGCGACCTGGTGCTTGGTCCGGTCCCGTCCCAGGCACTCGGTCAGCCGTCGCAGGACCAGGTCCCGGTTGCTCTCGAGCACCATGTCGATGAAGTCGATCACGACAATGCCGCCGATGTCGCGCAACCTCAACTGGCGCACGATCTCTTCGGCGGCCTCGAGGTTGTTGCGCGTCACCGTCTGCTCGAGGTTGCCGCCCGAGCCGGTGTACTTGCCGGTATTGACATCGACCACCACCATCGCTTCGGTGCGGTCGATCACCAGCGAGCCGCCGGACGGCAGGTAGACCTTGCGGTCAAGCGCCTTCGCTAGTTGTTCGTCGACCCTCAGGTCACCGAACAGATCGGACTCACCGGTGTGCAGTGAAATCCGTCCGGCAAGGTCGGGAGCCACATCCGAGACGTACTCGGTCAGCGTCGCGTAGATATCGGCTCCTGCGACGACGAGCTTCTTGAAGTCGTCGTTGAACACGTCACGCACCACCCGAATCGCGAGGTCGGGCTCGCCGTACACCAGGCTCGGGGTCTGCGAGGTGCTGCCCGATTTCGCCGAGATCGCGTCCCACTGGGACTTCAGTCGCTCGACATCGCTCACCAGGTCTGCCTCGGAGGCGCCCTCGGCGGCCGTCCGGACGATCACACCGGCATCCTCCGGAACGACCTTCTTCAGGATGGCCTTGAGCCGCGACCGCTCGACGTCAGGCAGTTTGCGACTGATGCCGGTCATACCGCCACCGGGCACGTACACGACGAATCGGCCCGGCAACGAAATCTGGCTCGTCAACCGCGCGCCCTTGTGTCCGATCGGATCCTTCGTGACCTGCACCAGAACCATGTCGCCCGAGCTCATCGCATGCTCGATGGCCCTGGACTTGCCTTCCAGCCCGGCGGCATCCCAGTTGACCTCGCCGGCATACAGCACGCCGTTACGGCCACGGCCGATGTCGATGAACGCGGCCTCCATCGACGGCAGCACGTTCTGCACCCGTCCGAGATAGACGTTGCCGACAGCGCTGGACGAGCTGGCCCGGGTGACGTAGTGCTCGACCAGGATGTCGTCCTCGAGGACGGCGATCTGGGTACGGTCCCAGGTCTGACGTACCGCCATCACACGGTCGACCGCCTCGCGGCGGGCCAGGAATTCGGCCTCGGTCAGAATGGGTGCCCGCCGGCGTCCTGTGTCACGGTTGTCGCGGCGCCGCTGGCGCTTCGCCTCGAGTCGGGTGGAGCCCTTGACCCCGCGGACGCCGTCGGAGTCGGCGTCGCTGCCGCCGTTCCCCCGGCCACCGGCGGCCCGGGTGTCCCGAACGTGGACCACGGTGTTCGGCGGGTCGTCCTCGGATTCGCCACCGGCTGCCTCGTCGGCGCCGCCCGACCGACGACGACGGCGACGGCGTCGAGCGCTCGCCGAAAGGGCCGCTTCCGCGACCTCCTCGGCGTGATCGGACTCGTCGGCCTCCTCGGAATCATCGCCGTCAGCGTTGTCGTCGACAGCATCGTCAGTCTCGTCGTGCGCGCTGTCCGCGGAGCCCTCTGCAGTTCGGCTGCCACGCCCGCGGCGTCCACGGCGCCGGCGGCGGCGACCGCCGCTGCCCTCACCGTCGGAATCGGAATCAGAATCGGCGGTGTGCTCGGCGTCGACCTCAGAATCGGGGTCGGTGTCGGGTTCGACCGGCTCCGCCACCGCCTTTCGAGCACCCGATCGGCGTGACCTACTGGGCCTGGCTGGCGCTGCTTCTGCGGTGGGCTCCGACTCGCCGTCAGGGCCTGCAACACTCAGCTGCTCTGCCGCAGGCGGCGATCCTGCGGTAATGGTGGTCGCGGCGGCAGACGCCCGACGGCGACGAACGACCGGTGCCGACTCCGAAGGTGGCTGGAACAGCACCGAGGGGGCGACCAGAGCCGGTGCGACTTCTGCCGTGGCCGGTGCGGTCGCCGGCGCTGCGGCGTCGCCGGTGACCGGCGCTGCGGCCTTGCTGGCCCGCTTGCGCGCAACCTTCTTGGCTGGGGCGTCGGACTGCTGGGCGGGGGCGTCGGGCTGCGCTGCGTGCTCAGCCGCCGCGGGAGCGCTGGACGAGGTCTGTGTGGCCTCGAACCCGGAAGCCGTGTCGGGCGCGACGCCTGGCGCCGCCTTCTTGGCCGCCGCCTTGCGGGGGCGGGACACCTTCTTGGGTGTGGTTGCGGCACCGCTGTCACCCGTGCTGCCGGTGTCACTGACTGTGGCGGTGGGCGCGTTCTCCAGATCGGCAGCGGGGGCCGCCGCCGCGGGTCGAGCCTTTGTGGCCTTGGCCGCTACCCGCTTGGCCGGGGCCTTGCGGGCGGCCTTCTTGGCTGGCGTACTGGATTCGTTGTCGGGCATGTGTCTGCACTGCTCCTGTCCGATCGCCGGGGCCGGTTACCGGGCAATTTCCTCGGTGATCGGCCGCGCAGCGACATAGTGGCGTCCCACCCGCGAGCGGGGCGCAAAGTCTGCTCTTCGCTCATCAGCGGTTGCTGGTGGGCGTCTGTTCGTGCGAAAGCTGGGCGGTGCCAAACGGATTGCCCACCGTTCCGGCGTCATCGATCGGTCCCTGCGCCAGCCGCGTTGCCCGAGGGGGCTGCGACGGGGCGAAACCGGCAACAGACTGCAGCGCGGTGAGCACATCGTCGGGTCGTACGGTCGGAGTCACCTGCCGAACGACCATATCGAGTATCGCACGTCCAGGCTCTCCGGATGCTTCGGTACCCCGCCCGACACTCGCGGAGACGATCGGCGCACGCGCGTCGAGACTACGCGTGCCGTCCTTGGTGAGCCGATCCACCAGCACGGATTCCTCAGCCAACAACAGGGTCACCGCCTCGTCGAGCGCGTCTGCCGAGTCATGGAATTCCAGCAGCCACCGGGATCCCTGAATGCGGTCGGCCAGCGATCCTGGCGGGCAGTCGGACACGTCGACCGCGAACACCATGTCCAGGCCATCAGGAAGGACTGCGTCGATCGCGGCCCTGACCTGCTCGGGTTCGCAGTGTTGCGCCAGGGCGATCTCGAGGTATTCCGCCTCCGAACCGACGCCGGTCGGTGCGGCCCCGACGTAACTGATCTTGGGGTGCGGATGAAAACCGGCGGAATACGCCATCGGTACCTGAGCGCGCCGCAGCGACCGTTCGAAGGCACGTGCAAAATCTCGATGCGAGGAGAAGCGCATGCGTCCGCGCTTGGCGTACTGCA